>JAFAZM010000184.1 GCA_019239785.1 Sphingomonadaceae bacterium | reverse complement strand
GTCCTCGTCGCCGCTCTATGGGCGGCGGCGCTGCACTTCAGCCGTCCCGTGCCCGCCGCCGCGCCGGCGCCGCACCGCTTCGACGTCGCCGTCGGCCGTGACGAGGAGGCGCCGCACGCGGTCGATTATCAGCGGCTCGACGAACGGCTGCAGCGGATGATGGCGGATCCGGCGATGGTCGGCATGGCCGTCGGCGTCGTCGAGGACGGGCGGATCCGTTTCGTCAAAGGCTATGGCGTCACCTATGCCGGCGGCAACGAGCAGGTGACGCCGGACACCGTCTTCCGCTGGGCCTCGCTCTCCAAGGGCGTCGCCGCCGACATGGTCGCGAGCCTCGCCAATGACGGGCGGCTCTCGCTCGACGATCCGGTCGGCCGCTGGGCCGCGTCGCTGCGCCTGCCCGGCGGCAACGAGAATGTCGCCACCGTCGCCAATCTGCTGTCGCACACGCTCGGCCTGTTCGGCCATGCCCAGGACGGCAAGCTGGAGGACGGGCTTGACCCGCATTACCTCCGCGGCACGCTCGCGACCCTGCACAATATCTGCGCGCCCGGCACCTGCCATGCCTATCAGAACGTCGCCTACGACGCCGCCTCCGAGATCGTCGAGCGGGTCACCGGCCGGCCCTATGGCGAGGTCGTGCAGGAGCGCTTCTTCGCGCCGCTCGGCATGGCCACGGCGAGCACCAGCCGCGCCGGCCTGATGGGCTCGCGCACCGGCTGGGCCCGGCCGCACAACGGCGCCCATCCGCTCCGTCCCGAGGAGGTGACCGACGCTTATTACCGGGTGCCGGCGGCGGGCGGGATCAACGGCTCGATCAAGGACCTCGCGATCTGGATGATCGCGAACATGGGCCTCGCGCCGGACGTGCTGCCCCAGGCGGTGCTGAACGCGGTGCAGACGCCGCGCATCCGCACGCCGGGCGAGAATTTCCGCCGCCGCAAGTTCCGCGAGCGCACCGCGAGCACCGAATACGGGCTCGGCTGGCGGATCATGGACTATGCCGGCCACCGCGTGATCGGCCATCATGGCGGCGTCCACGGCTACCGCTCGATGATCATGTTCGATCCGGCGCTCCATTCGGGCGTGGTCGTGCTCTGGAACGGTTCGAGCACCAAGCCGAACGCGATCGAATATGAAGTGATGGACATGATCTACCAGCTCCCCTTCCGCGACTGGCTCGAGCTGGAGGGGCCGGCGGAGCCAATGCCTGTGGATGAGAATGGGAATGCGGTGCGGGCCGACAACGAAGGCGGCTAATTGGGACTGGGGACTGGGGACTGGGGACTGGCAAGGCCGTATCCGTCTGCGAAGCACCTAAGTCCCCCAGTCCCTAGTCCCTAGTCCCCCAGTCCCAATGGGGCTCAGCTCCGCCCAGATCGGCAGATGATCCGACGCCCGGCGCGAGCAGGCCGTCCGGTGCACCCCGCTCGCGACCACCGCGAGGTCGCGGCTGACCATGATCCGATCGAGCGCCGCGATCGGGCGGCGGGCGTGGAAGCTGCGGCCGCAGGGCGCGAAATCATGGTCCCGGCCGAAGTCGCGCAGGCAGCCGCCATGGGTGCTCCATTCATTGAGGTCGCCCATCAGCACCGTCGGCGGCTCGCTGCCGTCATGCTCATGCAGGTGGGAGAGGATCGCCTGCGCCTGCTGCCGGCGCCAGAGGCCGGACAGATCGAGGTGCATGCCGACGAAGCGCATCAGCACGCCGTCGATGACGATCTCGGCGAGCACCGCGCCGCGCGGCTCCAGCGATGGCAGGTGGAAGAGATGATGCTCCCTCACCTCCAGCCCCTTGCGCACCAGCAAAGCATTGCCGTGCCAGCCGACGCTGCCCGGCCGGTTGTCGATCTCGACCGGCTCATAGTCGCTGTGCGCCTCGAGCATTTCGAACGGGATCGCGCTCGCCCGCGAGCCGAAGCGCCGATCCGCTTCCTGCAATGCCACGACGTCGGCGCCGAGCTCGTTCAGCACCTCGATCGTCCGCTCGGGCCGCCGCCGCCGGTCGGTCCCGATCGCCTTGCGCATATTGTAGGAGGCGACTCGGATCATGACGCCTGATGCGGCGGGCTGCGGCTCAGCGCAACTTCAATGGCGGCCCCGTTCCAGCGCATGCTCCAGCGCGCGCACCGCCTTGTCGGCGGCCTGCGTCACCGCGGTCTCGACCCGGGTCGCCTCGGCATGGACCGCAATCGGCTCGTGCCCGGTCGGCCGCGCCTCCAGGCTCACGCGCTTGTCGGCATCGCCGCCCTTCTGGCCGTTCACGTCGGAGACGTGGAGCTCGACATGGGTCAAACGCTGCTCGAACCTCTTCAGCTTGGCGCGGACGCGCTCCTCTAGCCGCTCGTTCGACTCGGCGTCGCTCTTGATCTGGTTGTCGGTGTTGATCTGGACGAACATGCCTGCCTCCTCGCTGTGTCTGTCATGGAGATAATGCGGGGCGGGCAGCGCGCGTTCCGCCGCCGCGGATTTTGCTGGATGTTCCCCTGATGTTCCGCTAATCCCCGGCCATGGCGAAGCTCAAGAAACGCTATGTCTGCCAAGCCTGCGGCGCGGTGAGCAGCCGCTGGACCGGCCAGTGCGCCGATTGCGCCGAGTGGAACAGCCTGGTCGAGGATGCGGACGGGGTGGTGACGCCCTTCTCGGCGCGGCACAATCTGCGCAGCGGCGGGCGGCGGGTCGACCTGGTCGGGCTCGACGCGGAGATCGCGCTGCCGGCGCGGATCTCGACCGGCATCGCCGAGCTGGACCGGGCGCTCGGCGGCGGGCTGGTGGCGGGCTCGGCGACCCTGATCGGCGGCGATCCCGGCATCGGCAAGTCCACTTTGCTCCTGCAGACCGCCGCGAGGATCGCTGCGCAGGGTCTTGAAGTCGCCTATATTTCCGGCGAGGAAGCGGCCGACCAGATAAGGCTGCGGGCGCGCCGGCTGGGGCTCGGCGCGGCGCCGCTGCGGCTGGCGGCGGCGACCTCGGTGCGCGACATCCTGACCACGCTCGGCGAATCGGCGCCGCCGGCCCTGGTCGTGATCGATTCGATCCAGACCATGTATTCGGACCTGATCGAGGGCGCCCCCGGCACGGTGAGCCAGGTCCGCGCCGCCGCCCACGAATTGATCCGCTTCGCCAAGGAATCCGGGGCCGCGCTCGTCCTGGTCGGCCATGTCACCAAGGACGGCGCCATCGCCGGCCCCCGCGTGCTCGAACATATGGTCGACACGGTGCTCTCCTTCGAAGGCGAGCGCAGCCATCAATACCGAATCCTGCGCGCGACCAAGAACCGCTTCGGCGGCACCGACGAGATCGGCGTGTTCGCGATGGGCAATGAAGGCCTGGCGGAGGTCGCCAACCCGTCCGCTTTGTTCCTCACCGACCGCGGTGAGCCGGTGCCCGGCGCGGTGGTGTTCCCAGCGCTCGAGGGCACGCGCCCGGTGCTGGTCGAGATCCAGGCGCTCACCGTCCGCCTCGCCAGCGGCGCCACTCCGCGCCGCGCCGCGGTCGGCTGGGATTCGGGGCGGCTGGCGATGATCCTCGCCGTGCTCGAGGCGCGCTGCGGGCTCAGCTTCTCCAGCGCCGAGGTCTATCTGAACGTCGCCGGCGGCTATCGGGTGACCGATCCCGCCGCCGATCTCGCCGTCGCGGCGGCTCTGGTCTCGGCGCTGGCGGAGCGGCCGGTGCCGGCCGAGACGGTCGCGTTCGGCGAGGTGGCGCTGTCGGGCGAGCTGCGCCCGGTCGCGCATGCGGCGCTGCGCCTCAAGGAATCGGCCAAGCTCGGCTTCGAGCGGGCGCTGGTGCCGGCGGCGGTGGCCGCGGAGAAGAGCCCGGCGCGGCCCACGAGCTTCCGCACCCTCGGGCAGCTCGTCGATCATCTGCTGGGGCGTTGAGAGGGCAAGAAGAAGAACAAGACCCTCATCCCAACCTTCTCCCGCGAGCGGGAGAAGGAGTGCATCGGCGCTTCCTTTTCTAACCCTCTCCCGCGAGCGAGGCTGATTCAAAAATAGGGTTTGGCTGGGGGGTTTCGGTTTGGCGCTGGAGATGGCGCTCCGCCGGGTCGCGTTTGGCGCGGGAGGTGGGCTTATCGGTGTTTATTGATGGGTTTTGAGGTCGTCTCCGGTGGCGTTCAAGCTGGCTTGGTCAGCACCGCCATCCTTTTCAGGTTCATGGCGCAGCAGATCAGG
>JAFAZM010000167.1 GCA_019239785.1 Sphingomonadaceae bacterium | reverse complement strand
CGCGAGTCCCGCCGCGACCAGCCCGAAGACGAGCTTCGCGTTGAACGGATTCTCGCGCGCAGGCGCCGAGCCCGCTCCGGTCGCCGCGGGAATGACGGGCGCGTTCATCCGCGCCATCCTTCGGCAAAGGCGAACTCCTCATAGGCGGCGCGGCAATCCTGCCAGTCGCCCTGGGCCAGCGTCCGTCCGCCGAACAGGCTGCGCTCGACCAGGGACGCGATCCGCGCGAAGGCCGAGCGCGGCCGGCCCGGGATCGCCTCCAGCGCGCAGATGTCGCGGCTGGTCAGCGCCGGCCGCACCAGGTCCGGGCGCTTCTCGTCGATATCCTCGATGCTGCGGAACAGGATCAGATGCGCGGCCTCGGCATAAAGGCCCTGCGCCGCGAGCGCGTCCGCCTCGCCGAGCAGCTCGCGCGCCTCCGCCGCCTCCGGCCGCCAGCTCTCGTCCGGCGCCGCCTCGGCCTCGGTCCGCCCGCGCCGCTGCCAGCGCCAGCCGGTCAGCCGTCCGACGATCAGGTAGAGCAGCCAGCCGACCAGGGCCGCGACCGCGATCCAGAACAGCCCCTGCAGCACCGGCATCAGCGCGCCGAGCCATTGCGGCGGCGGCGTCTGCGGCTCGGGCGCCGGGAACTGGAACTGGATCGAGCTGTCGGCGAGCAGCTGCCGGTGCGCGTCCGCGAAGGCGCTGCCGTCGATCGGCGGCGGACCCTCCGGCAGCTTCCCCTTCATCCCGATTCCCCCAAGCCCGCCGCTCAGTCTAGGCGCAACCGCCTCACGGGCAAGCCGATTCACCGCGATCCTCCCCGGCCCGACTTCGGACCATCCGGCGCAGCCGGGTGGTGGAGGGGGCCCCGAGAACAATCGCTGCAATCCAATCCTCAACGCTGAACCCCCAACCCGAAAACCCCTCTCGAAAACCCCCTCGACAACCCCCCGGAATCCCGAAACATTGCGCCGCAGCCAAAGGGGGGACAGCTTATGGCAACCGAACCGCCCAAACCGAATATCGACGTGGGCCGCGTGGTCTCCCGCGGCTTCACCGCGCTGAAGGCGAACTTCCTGCCTTTCTTCGGCTTCGCTTTGGTCCTCGCCGGCGCGCCGGCCTTCCTGCAATCCTGGTACACCAGCTCGATGCAGCAGGACGTCCTGACCGGGCGCTTCGATCCCGGCAGTTTCTTCGGCGCGCTGCTTCTGGCCCTCTTCACCACCATCCTCGGCTTCGCCCTGCTGCAGGGCGCGATCACCCGCGCGACCATTCGCCAGCTCGGCGGCCGCGACTCCGATCCGGCCGGCAGCGCCGTCCACGCCCTGAAGCAGCTCCTGCCGCTGATCGGGATCGGCATCTGCGTCGGTCTGATGCTGGTGGTCGGCCTCATCGCCCTGATCGTGCCGGGGATCATGGTCTGGTGCGCCTGCGCGGTCGCGGTGCCGGCGCTGGTCGAGGAGCGTCGGGGCGTGTTCGGCAGCATCCAGCGCAGCTGGGATCTCACCCGCGGCTCGCGCGGCCAGATCTTCCTCATCGGCCTGCTCTTCTATGTCTTCCAGGTGGTGGTCGGCGCGATCGCCGGCATCTTCACCGGCGCGAGCATGATCCAGACCGGCGGCGCGCTCCCGGACCCGCTGTTCCTGGGCATCGGCAACGGCCTCGCCAGCAGCCTCACCAACACGATCAGCGCCGTCCTCCTCGCCACCCTCTACGTCGAGCTCCGCGAAGTGAAGGAAGGCGCCTCCACCGAACTCCTCGCGGACGTCTTCGGATAAGGGCGCGCGCAAGGCGCCTTCCTGCGGCCGCCCTCGCCGCAGCGCTGCTTGCCGCTCCCGTCGCCGCCGCCGCCCAGAACGGCCTCGACAATCTCGCCGCCGTCGCCACCCTGAACGGCACCTGCGAGCAGCTGATCGTCCGCGGCCAGGACCTGACGGCGCAATGCGCTGGCCACCTGATCAACAACGCGCATACGGACGGCCGCTCCGGCTTCAACTTCTTCATCCGCGACCGCGTCATCGACTTCGTCGGCAATGACAGCGCCTTCGTCGGCGACCACGCCACCCTGCATGTCGACACGATCCTCGTCACCCGCACCGACACCGGTTCGACGCCACGCCCCGAGAACATCCCCGCCCGGGGCGAATGCACCTACACCAACCCTTTCGCCGGCGTCGCCACCATCACCTACGCCGCCACCACCGCCCAGGGCGACTTCCGCGCCCGCTTCCGCTCCGACGGCAACCCGCCAGGCGGCGGCCGGGTGGAATAATCCCTCTCCCAGGTGGGGAGAGGGACACCCGGCCGTCAGGCCGGGAGGGTGAGGGCCACGGCAGACGGCGTGTACCCCCATCGCGCCGCGTTCCCTCCAATGCTACACCTCCCTACCACCTCGCACGGAACCGCACCTATGAACCTCCTCCCCACCCAATGGCCCGAAGCGGCCGAGACCCTCCTTCCCGAGATGATCGCGCTCCGCCGCGCCATCCATGCCGATCCGGAGCTCGGCCTCTCCCTCCCACGCACCACGCAGAAGGTGAAGGATGCCCTCGCCGGCCTGCCGCTGCGCTTCCGCGAGGGCCCCTCGACCACCGGCCTCGTCGCCATCCTCGAAGGCCCGACCAACGGAAGAACGGTGCTCCTGCGCGGCGACATGGACGCGCTGCCGATGGCCGAGGACACCGGCCTCGACTTCGCCTCGGCCGTGCCCGGGGCGATGCACGCCTGCGGCCATGACAGCCACGTCGCGATGCTGGTCGGCGCCGCGCGTCTGCTTTGCACGCGTCGCGACATTCTCGCCGGCACCGTGATGTTCATGTTCCAGCCGGGGGAGGAGGGCCATCACGGCGCCCGCTTCATGCTCGAAGACGGCCTGCTCGATCCGCTCCCCGACGCCGCCTTCGCGCTCCACGTCATGCCCAATGCGCCGCATGGGAAGTTCGGCGGCCGCGCCGGCCCCTTGCTTGCCTCGGCCGACAAGATCCGGGTCACGATCAACGGCCGCGGGGGCCATGCCTCGATGCCGAACGACGCGCTCGATCCGGTGCCGATCGCCTGCGAGCTCGTCACCGCGATCAACACCTGGGTGACCCGCCGCGTGCCGATGGCCGATCCCGCCGTCGTCACGATCGCCAAGATCGAGGCCGGCACCACCGACAACGTGATCCCGGAGACCGCCTTCCTGCTCGGCACGATCCGCACCCTCTCGCCCGAGCGCCGCGCCGCCGTCCAGCAGGGCCTTCGCACCCTCGCCGAGCATATCGCCGCCGCCCACGGCGCCACCGCGACGGTCGAATTCGAGCAGGGCTTCCCGCCCACCATCTGCGACGCCCGCGCCGTCGCCACCGCCCGCCGCGCGGTGGAAAGCCTCTACGGCCCCGAAACCTGGCTCGCCCTCGACTCCCCGATCATGGGCGCCGAGGATTTCTCCTACGTGCTCGAGAAGGTCCCCGGCGCGATGCTCTTCCTCGGCGCCTCGGCCGAAGGCAGCGACTGGCGCCAATGCTGCGCCCTCCACTCGAACCGCATGGTCCTCGACGAGACGGTGATGGCCCGCGGCGCCGCCCTCCACGCGGCAGTGGCGGAGCGGTTCCTGGCGGAAGGGTTTGGGGACTAGGCAGGATCCCCTTATTATTGCCTCGGACCGCTACCTCACCCGCGACGAGCTGCCCCGCGGCGAACCAAAACCCACCCCCCAACCTGCCCCCCATCAGCCGCCGTCGCGAACGGCGGCGGCGAAGCGGGGGGAGAGCGCGAAATCGAGCCCGGCCGCATTCCGATAATGCGGGGCGACGGCCCAGTTCCAATTGGGCTCGAGCAGCATCGGGCCTTCCGCAGTCCATGCCGCGTCCCAGCCGATCGTCGGCGCCAGCGGGAGCGCCGCCGCCGCCGCCAGCCGCGCGTGCGCGGCCTCGGCGAGCGCGCGCAGCGCGCCGGCCGCCTCGATCCTCCTCCCCGCGAAGGCGGCGGCGGGCGCGGCCAGCGCCGGCAGCCGCGCCGCCGCCCCGGTATCGAGCGGCGAGAGCGCGCCGCCGTCGGGCGAGACCGGGAACACCACCCGCTCTTCGGGCAGCGGCGCGCCCGCGTCGAGCGGCAATTCCGCGAGCATCGAGAGGGTCCGCACCTTCCCGTCGGCCGCGCGCGCGGTGACGATGCGGAAGGTCGCCAGCATCTCCCCGGCCCAGTGCGCAAGCGGCGACGCGTTGACGAGCAGCGGCTGCACGACCAGCCACTCTCCGGCGAGATGTTCCGCGAGCAAGGCGCCCAGCTCCCCGTCGCGCGCGCGTTCCGGCGTGACCAGCCGCCAGCGGGCGCCGCCGATCCGATGGGCGACCGCCGCGCCGCGCGCACGGGCGCCCGATGCCGGCTTCACGAAGAGGCGCGCGCCTTGCAGCTCGCCGATCGCCGCCAGAGCCTCGGGCTCGCGATCGGGCCCGATCGCGACCGTGCGCGGGTGCGGCAATCCCGCCCCGGCGCAGAAGCGGGCGAAATCCGCCTTCGAATCCAGGCCGTGCGCCGCGATCGCGGCCCGGAACCGGCGCAGATGGCGGCGGTGCTCGCGCTGGAGGTAGAGCCCCGCCCGCTGCGCCCGCACGGCGGCGCGCGCGTCGGCGAACAGGCGCGCCTCCGTGGGCACCAGGCCGTCGCGGAGCAGCGCATCGGCGTTCCGCGCGGCGGTCGCCAGGGCACGCCCCATTTGTCCCCGCCGCGCCAGAGCGAGGGCGGGGATGAGCGTCACCTGTCCCAACAAGCGCCAGTCCACCCGCGTCCGCTCCCCTCCGCCGCCCGCCGGCCTATAGCACGCGCCCCGCGCTCCGGTGCGGCTGAAATCGGCGCCTCGCAACCGACGCCGAACCCGCTGATCGGGAAGCGAATTGACGTCGCCGGCGGGGCAGGCTAGCTCCGTTTCGCGACCGGTATGACGGCGGCGGTGCGGGCCACGCGAGCAGGGCCCGGCAGCCTGCGCGTCACGCCGGTCGACGGCCGATATGGGCTATCGGCGCGCGCCTACGGGGAAGGGGACGGAAGATGAGGGATGAAGCGCCTCCGGTCGAAGCGCCTGCCGCAACGAGACGGGCCTATGTGCCGCCCCGGGCGACATTCCCCTCCGCGAAGCGCATGGCGCCCGAAGGCGGGGGCACCGGCTCCAGGGGAAAGATGGGCAGCTACGGCGGCCCGAGCTGACAGGACGATTCCGGCGCGGCTGATCCGACGCAATCGGGTCGCCAGCCGCCCGGCACGATCGGGGCTCAGCCGCCGCCCCCGGACGCATAGCTGGCGAAGCTCTTGTAGCGCGCGGCCTGGCGGACCCCGGTGACGGACACGTCCCCGGCCAGCAGCCAGGCATGGGTGCCGACCTCGTCGATCGGCTTGCCGAGCTCGACCCCGAGGAACATCACCGAGGCGATGCCGCGGCGGCCCAGCATCCGCCGCGCGGCCAGCGCCTGCGGCAGGCAGACCACGTCGAACGGCAGCGCCCGTTCGGCGCGCGCGATCGCCCAGCCGATCCGCGCCGCGGTCCGCCGCTGCGCCGGGCTGAGCCTGATCGCCCGATTGGCTTCCTCGCCGCGTGCGGGCGTGCCGGCGCGGCCGTAAAGGCGCGGCTGGCGCGCGGCGCCGATCAGCCCCAGGTACAGGCGCAGCGCGGTCAGCCGCGCCGCCGCCTCGATCAGCAGCCTCCGCTCCGCGCGGTCGCGGCGCAGGAAGTTGCGCAGCCGCCGGTCAGGCCGCATCTTCCTCGATCACCTTTTCCGCGCGCATCGCCTCCAGCCAGGCCTCGACGTCGGCACGCGCAACCGCCGGCCCAACCTCGAATGCGGCGCACAGGCCCTCGGCCAGCGCGGCGGCGCTTTTCGGCTCGGCCAGGCAGGCCCAGAGATAGGAAGCGGTCTCGTTCAGTGAGACGAAGCGGCCGGATTCGCCGTGCATCATCAGCAGCTCGTCGTTCACCTCGGCTTCCAGCCAGTCACCGGTTCGTCGGTACCGCATCCTGTCCCCCCGCTCCCGCCCTTATGCCGCTCCCCCGGCCGTCTCCCGGATCGTATCCCAGCCGCGCCATCATTGCACCATGGTCGCGCACGATCCGCGCCGCCCGTTCCGCGCCGAGCTCGCCGCGCCAGCCGCCGCTTTCGCCCCGCCGGAAGAATTGCCGGCCGACCGGCGCCTCGCGAAAGCCCGTCTGCGCCTCGCGCGCCTGCAGCCGGTCGAACCTGGCGAGATCGACCGCTTTGGCCAGCTTTTCCCTGTCCACCTCCTGCCCGGCGAAGCTCAGCGCCGCCGCCAGGCTGGCGACCGGATCGGCCTGCATCTCCTCGTAGCGCAGCAGGTGGACCGGCAGGTCGCTTTGCTCGAGCCAGCTTTCATGCCACGCGCTCCAGCCGAGCAGCTGCTGGCGCAATTGGTGGGAGAGGGTGTTGACCGACCCGAACAGGCTGGAGCCGCCGTCGGCCATGAAGGCGATCGCCGCGTCGAGGTCCAGATCCATATGGTTGGCCAAAGAAGGCGCCACGTCGCGCGGATCGCGCACGATCAGGATCGCGCCCGCGGCGGCCTCGGCGCCGCCGAGCAAAGGCTCGCCTTGGTCGGTCCTCGTATAGCCGTCATGCGTCTTCACCAGAATCGCGCCCGGGTCGCTCCGCGCCGCCGCCGCGCGCCGCTGCCGCGGATCGGCGAAATCGTCGTCGCCCTCCGCGGCCAGGAAGCGGTGCAGCATCGGCCGCATCCGGTCGACCTCGCTATGGGTCAGCAGCGCCGAATCGACCAGCAGCACATTGTCGAACGGCTGGCGCGCGCTTGCGATCGCCGCGCGCTCGGGCAACGCGTTGATGTCGACCGGGTCGTCCCCATCCGCGCGCAGGTTGGCGGCCACCATGCGGAACCAGGTGTTGCCCGATTTGGGATAGGAGGCGAGCCAGCAATAGCGGCTCACGCGCCCTGCTCCCGCGCGCCCGCCCAGTCCGCCTCCAGCAGGTCCAGCACCGCGTCCAGCCGGGCGAAATCGAACGGCCGCCGCAAGGTCGCCATCCGTCCCTGCCTGGCGATCTGGGCGGCGCAGCGGAAATAATCCTGGCCCTGGCCGAGCCGCCACATCATCCGCGCGCGGAAGGCGTTGGCGCGGATCGCGTGCGCCGCGTCCGGCAGGGACAATGGCTCCAGCCCGAACGCATCGTCGCCGCGCTGCTCCTCCAGCTCGTAGAGCGCGGCGACCGGCGCCGGCGCGGTCGCCACCTTGCGCGGCGGCACGTAATATTTGTTGATCTGGTGCCGCACGCCGTCGCCGCGCCGGTCGCCGAGGCCGAGGCCGCCAAGCGATCGCTCCCAGAGCTTGTGGCAGCGCCCGTCCGGCGCGACCCGCAGCACGCCGTCGGCGCCCGGCCGCAACACGCTCAGATCGTCCGCGAGCATGGCATAGCCGCGCTGGCCCAGCGCCGCGGCCAGGGTCGATTTGCCGGCCCCCGACGCGCCGCAGAACAGGATCGCCGCATCGCCGGCAAGCACCGCGCTGGCATGGATCACCACGTCGCCGCGCAGGTGCAGCAGGATGCCGAGCATGCTTCCGGTCAGGAAGGCGGTCAGATCCTCGGGGCCTTGCCCGCCCTCGGGCTGATACTGGATCGCCGCCTCGCCCACCACGCGGAAGCGGCCGACGCCCGGCACCCGCAGCAGCAGCGCCTCCCGCGTCCGCTGCCAGTTCGGCCCGCGCAGCAGCACGTCCTCATTCAGCTCCTCGGGCAGCGCCGCCGCTTCGACGACAAGGTCCGTCCCGCCCGCCCCGTCGCCCGCCAGCAATCCCGGCAAGGCGATATCGCTCGCGATCGCCAGCCCGCAGGCCCGATAGCGGAACGGCAGCTTGCTCTCGTGGCGCAACGTGGCGCTCTCGATCGACCCCGGCATCGCGCCCAGCATGAAAGCCAAAGCCGAACAAGACAAGCGCCCCGCCTCCCTCGCCCCTTCGGGGATGGGCAGGTCGCCTTGTCCCCCGGGCAAGGCTTCGGATCGCGGGGCGATCCGAACCTGCCTATGGTGCGCGGCAAGGCTGCGCGCGCGCCCCACTCCGCCAGCCGTTGAACGAGCGCCCGCGCACCGCACGGCCCCCGTCCAACTTGGAGGACGGACCCTGAGCCTGCCGGATCGCCGCCTGCGCGGGGATGACGAATCCGCCCCGATCCTCTCGTCCGAAGCGCAGAACTCTTTCTCCCACCACGCAACCGAACCGGCGCCGGGGCGTATCAGCGGCCCAGGAGGTTCGCATGCG
>JAFAZM010000098.1 GCA_019239785.1 Sphingomonadaceae bacterium | reverse complement strand
TCCAGGCGCGCGTCGCCGGGACCGGCACCGACGCGGTGACCGGCCTGTCCTCGCCGGTGCTGTCGGTGATCAACGCCGGCAAGCTGCACACCTCGGGCTTCGAGGTCGAGGCGAGCTGGACGCCGCCTTCGGTGCCGGGGCTGATGTTCGACACGCAGATCGGCTATCTGCACGCCCGCTATGCGGTCTTCAACGACACCCGCTTCCCGGGCGGCAGCCGCGCCTTCCAGCGGCCGGCCTTCTCGCCGACCTGGACCTGGCGCGTCGGGGCCCAGTACGAATCGAACCTCGGCCATTACGGCTTCCTCACGCTCGGCGGGCAGATGCGCTACCGGTCGGAGACGGCGCTCGCGGTCGACAATACGGTCATCGGCACGACCACGCGGATCGACGGCCTGTTCCAGCAGGGCTATTACCTGTTCGACGCGCGGCTGGTCTACGAGACCCGCGACCGGCGCTACAGCCTCGGCGTCTATGCGAACAATCTGTTCGACCAGACCTACAAGACCGACGGCCAGGAATTCTCCAGCATCGGCTCGATCCGCACCGTCTATTACGGCGCCCCGCGGACGATCATGCTCCGCGCGGGGGTGCATTTCTGAGCAAAGCCCCTCTCCGGCTCTACTCCCTCTCCCCGGCGGGGAGAGGGCTGGGGTGAGGGGGTTCGGCGCTGGTAGTCCAACCACGGGCGCCCGACACCCCCTCCCAACCCTCCCCCTCAAAGGGGAGGGCTTTTTGTATCAGCGGAGCGCGATCCAATGACCGGCAGTGAAACCAGGAACATCGGCACCCGCGTCCTCCTGATCCTCCTCCTCGCCTATATCTTCAACTTCATCGACCGCCAGATCATCGGCGTGCTCGCCCTGCCGATCAAGACCGAGCTCGCCCTCAGCGACAAGCAATTGGGGCTGATGGGCGGGATCGCCTTCGCGCTCTTCTATTCGGGGCTCGCCATCCCGATCGCCTGGCTCGCCGACCGCAGGCCGCGGGTGCCGATCATCGCCTGGTCGGTCGGGCTGTGGAGCCTGTTCACCGCCGCCTGCGGCCTGACGCACAATTTCTGGCAGCTCTTCCTGGCGCGGATGGGGGTGGGCATCGGCGAGGCGGGCGGAGTCGCGCCCTCTTACGCGTTGATCTCGGATTTCTATCCGAAGGAGAAACGCGGCCGCGCGCTGGCCTTCTTCTCGCTCGGCATCCCGATCGGCTCGGCGCTGGGCGTCTTCTTCGGCGCCTGGCTTGCCTCGCATCTCGACTGGCGCTCGGCCTTCCTGATCGTCGGCCTCGCCGGCCTGCCCGCCGCCTTGCTGGTCCGGCTGTTCATTCCCGAGCCGGCGCGCGGCGGCCGCGACGACGGCGCCGAGGCCGGCGCGCCGGCGCCGCCCTTCCTCGAGGTGGCGCTGAGGCTCGCGCGGATCCCCAGCTTCTGGCTGCTCTCCTTCGGCGCCGCTTCCGGCTCGATCCTCGGCTACGGCCTGATCTTCTGGCTGCCGAGCTTCTTCGCCCGCTCCTTCCATCTCGCGCTCGGCCAGGTCGGCTGGTTCTACGGCTCGATCGTGCTGGTCGGCGGCATTGCCGGCACCTGGCTCGGCGGCTGGCTCGGCGACCGCACCGGGCCGGCCGATCCCGGCGCCTATGCCCGCATCCCGGCCTTCTGCTTCCTGGTCGCGACGCCGGCCTTCGCGATCGGCCTGTTCGCGCCCTCGCTCTGGCTCGGCTGGCTGCTCTTCGCGCTCGGCCAGATGCTCGCGCTCGCCTGGCTCGGCCCGGTGATCGCCGCCGTCCAGCACATCGTCCCGCCCAACATGCGCGCCACCGCCTCGGCGAGCTTCCTGTTCATCAACAATCTGATCGGGATCGGCTTCGGCATCTTCTTCCTCGGCTTCATGTCCGACGCGATGCAGGCCGCCCATGGCGAGGACGCGCTGAAATATTCGATCCTCTACGGGCTGGTCTTCTACCTCCTCAGCGCGGCACTCTATTTCGTCGCGGCGAAGCGGCTGAAGCAGGATTGGGTGGGCTAATCGGTACGCCTGGTTTCCTTGAGCGCCCCGCCGCGCGCCTGGCGAAGCATCAGGCTTCGCACCTGCTCGAACAGCTTTCCCGGAATGGCGCCGTAACGCGGGCTGATATCGACCCCGCGCCTGATCGGGCGGATGTCGGGACCGGGCCAGGTGAAAACATTATATTCGTCGGCAACGATCCAGCAGCGGTCGGCGCCAAGGCCGAGATGTTGCCGCACCCTCTCCGGCATCTCGACAACGGCATCGCCGGGGCGCGGCGGCCGTGTGGTGACCGGCACCACGAGCAATTGGGTGCCATGCGGCCGCTTCTCGATTGCCACGACCACCACGACCGGCCGGTCCTTGCTCCCCTCCTCGCGACCGGCTTGCGCCTCGCGATGCCAGAGATAGGAATAAGCGAGGACGTCAGTCGGTCTCGGAATCGTCCATGAGATGGTCGAGCTGCCGGGCTTCGTCGGGGATTTCGGCGTTGCGGATGGCGTCGAGCGTTTCATCGTCGAGATCCTTCACGAGAAGAACCTGGCGATCGCGGCGCAGGAGGCGCTCATATTCCTTCAGCGAGAGCATCACCACGCGCGTCGTGCCGTGGCGCTGGATACCGACGGGATGGAGCATCGCCTCATCCGTATAGTAGCCGAACTTGCTCGCGACCTCCTTAGCAGAGACCGTCCTCAGCGGTTCTGTCATGCTTCACCTCGACCGTCTGCACACCCTACGGTCGATTTGGGTATAATCCAGCTTTTCCGTAAAATCAAGCTTACGTCGCGAAACTCGGATCGAGCCTGTAGGCCTTCCGCAGCAAAGCCGGCCAGGCGAGGAAGTTCGCCGCGGCCTTCAGCCCCGCCTTACCCTGCTCGGCGGTAAGCTCGGGGGAGCCTTGGGGCGGGTTGTTGAGGTTGCCGGTGCCCGCGGAGAGCGCCTTCACCTGCGCCTCGCAGGCGCGCTCGAGGAAATAGATCTTGATGAAGGCCTCGCCGACATTCTCGCCGAGCGCGAGCGTGCCGTGGTTGCGGAGGATCATCGCGCTCTTGTCGCCGAGATCGGCGACGAGCCGCTCGCGCTCGCTGAGGTCGACCGCGATCCCTTCATAATCGTGATAGGCGATCTCGCCGCGGATCGCCATTGCCGTCTGGGTCAGCGGCAGCAGCCCCTCGTTATGCGCGGAGACCGCCTGGCCGTCCGGCGTGTGCAGGTGGATCACCGCCTGCGCATCCTCGCGGGCCATGTGCAGCGCCGAATGGATGGTGAAGCCGGCGGCGTTGGTGATGAACGGCGTCGGCTCGACCGGATTGCCGCTCATGTCGACCTTGATCAGGCTGGAGGCGGTCACCTCCTCGAACATCAATTGATAGGGGTTGAGCAGGAAATGATGCTCCGGCCCAGGCACCCGCGCCGACAGATGGGTGAAGATGAGGTCGTCCCAGCCATAATAAGCGACCAGGCGGTAGGCGGCGGCGAGGTCGACGCGGATCTTCCACTCCTCGGGGCTCACCTTGTCCTGCATCGAGGGGATTTCGACGGTGGACAAGGCATGGGCTTCGGCCATGTTCCTGGCGATATTCTCGACGCGTCCCATACGGCTCTCCTCCTCGATTCGCGTCACCCCGGCGAAGGCCGGGGTCTCGTTGGGAAGGTCCGTGACCTCTGTCTTGAGATCCCTGCCTTCGCCGGGATGACGATAAGAAGGCAGTCTAGCCGGTTCAGGCGGCCGGCGCGACCCTGTCCGGATGGGCTGCGGCGAAGGCGTCGAGCGCATTGGCCTCTGCATCGGCGCGCACCAGGGTCGGATAGGGCTCGAGCGGCAGCTCGAAGCGGCGGGCATTGTACATCTGCGGCACCAGGCAGACGTCCGCCAGGCTCACCGCATCGCCGAACAGGAAGCGGCCGGCGCGCGGCGCGGCCAGCGCTTCGAGCGCCTCGAAACCTTCGCGGACCCAATGGCGGTACCAATCGTCCCGCGCCTCCTGCGGTACGCCGAGCTTCGCCAGCCGCTTCAGCACGCGGAGATTGTTGAGCGGGTGGATGTCGGCGGCGATGGTGAGCGCAAGCGAGAGGACATGGGCGCGATCCCCGGCATCGGCCGGGAGGAGCGGCGGCTCGGGGAAATGCGCGTCGAGCCAGGCGGCGATCGCCAGGCTCTGCGTCAGCGGCGCCCCGTCCGCCTCCAGCATCGGCACCAGCCCTTGCGGGTTGCGGGCGCGATAGGCTTCGTCCCGCTGCTCGCCGTCCAGCAGATTGACCGGGACGGTCTCATAAGAGACGCCCTTGAGGTTGAGCGCGATGCGCACCCGGTAGCTCGCCGAGGAGCGCCAATAATCGTAGAGGACGAGGCTCATTGCGCCGAACCATAACGGCCCGGCGCCGGCCTGTCAGGAGCGCGCGAGCCGCTCGGCGGCGCGGGCGTGCAGGGTCGCCTGGTCGTCGGCCAAGGCATGGCTCCGGGTCCCCGCCCAGGCGCCGAGGAAGATCAGGACGAAGACCGCATAGAGGGCGAGGTTTGCGCCGAGCCGCCGGAACAGATGCGGCATGATCAAGAGGATCAGCACCCCCATCGGCGCGGCCAGCATCAAAGCCAGGCAGGCCATGCCGAGATCGAGCTCGCGGCTGCCCGGCACGCCGATCGTCGCGTGCAGGACGAAGAACATCAAAACGGCGCCGAGCGCCAGCGTGATGCCGAGGCGGACATAAGGCGCGTTCATATCGTCTCTCCGGCGCAGGCTCAGTCGAGCTTCAGCCTTAAAAACGCCATCGCGCCCTCGGGGTTGCCACCATAGGCGCTGCGGAGATCATGCGGAACGAAGTCGAACGCATATAGCGCACCCAGGCCGAGCCGGAGATGCGGGGCGATGCGGAGGTCGCGGATCGCGCCGAACGAGAGCTTGCCGACATGTTCGACCGGGCCGTGATGAACACCGGTCAGCTCGTCGTTTGCGGTCGCTTCGGCGCGGCCGAACAGGGTCCAGAGGCCGAGCCCGGCGGCGCTTTCGAGCGCGAAGGCGTCGCGGCCGTCGCGATTGCCCCAGGCAAGGGTGGTCGACCACCAGCCCTGCGCGCCGAGCCGGCGCGTGTAGAGCACGCTCGCCGACCAGCGGGTGGAATTCTCCCCGGGCTCGAGCTGCTCGGGGCTGACGAGGTGCGCCCAGCTCGCCTGCAAAGCGAGGTTCGGCGTCGGGTTCCAGGACAGGCGCAAGGCGGTCGAATCGAGCGGCCCCGTTTCGATGTCCCAGCGATGCTGGTCCGGCTCGCGGCCGTTGAAGCGGGAGGCTTCGAGCTTCACGCTGCCGAAGATCAGGCCGGCGGTGACCACGCCGAAGCTGATATGGGTGGAATCGAGCCAGTGATGGCTGATCGGCGCCTCGGGTGAATCCATGATCGAGAGGCGGTGCATGAAGGCGGGCGGCCCGAAGGCGGGCTCGCCGGGCAGGCCGGCATAGAGGAAGGCGCTCGCCCGGGCCGAGAGCGGCACGCTCGCGCTCGCCGACAATTCCATGAAGAGATCGTGCGGATGCTGGCGGTCGACCAGCGGCGTGATACCGTTCGCGGTCTCGCCCGAGGCGAGCAGCAGCGGATAGCCGCGCGGGCCCATCAATGGCTCGGGGCTCAGCATCGCACGGAATTGCAATGTGCCGCTGCCGAGCGGCCGCCGCGCCATGCCCATCGCCATACCGGAAACGAAGCCGCTGTCATCGCCGCGCGGGCCGCTTTGCCGATCGTAGACGCCGTTCAGCAGGGCATGGCCCATCAGCATCCAGTCGCCGGTCATCAGATGCAGCCCGCCATGGGGCGTGGCATCGGGCTGCCAGGAGGTGCCGGAGGCCTCGCGGCTCGTCGCATAGGCGCCGAGCGCGCCGGTCATCGGCTGATCCTGTTCATGCTCGGGCATCGCCATGCCGGGCATGTCCTGCATGTCGTGGCCGGCCGTGGCCGCATGCTGCGCATGCTCCGCCGGTGGTGGCGGCGGCGTTGGCATCGCCATGCCGGGCATGCTCTGCATGTCGTGCTGCGCCAGCGCGGGCACCGCGCTGAGCAGCGCCCAGACGGCACCGGCCGCCTTCAGCTTCGTCGTCATCATCGTTTCTCTCTCGCGAAGGAGGCGGCGGCCGGAGCCGCCGCCTCCCCTCGTTCAGCCCTGGCCGTCGCGGTGGCGCCGATGCTCGGCGCGATCGCAATTCGCCTCGTCCTCGTCGCAGCAGCAGCAATGGTGGCCGCGATGGGCCGCCATTGCATGCTCGGCGACGGGCGCCGCCGGCTCCTGCACGGCGGGCTGGACGGCCGCGAGCGCGGCCGCCTGGATCAGGATCATCATGTTCGTATCTCCTGAGATTTCGAAAAAGGGTCTCGAAGTCTCAGGCGAAGCGGGGCGGCGGCGGGTCCGCGCCGGGGCGAATGCCCGGCGGAAAGGCGGCAAGAGGCGCGGCCGGGGCCGCTGCGGGCGCAGGCAGCGGCAGCAGGAAGGGGGTGGGCGCCTGGGCGATCGCGGCGCAGGCGATCGTGCAGTCGATCGCATGACCCTTGTCGCCGTCCGGCATGGTCTGGCCGCCGCAATGGGCGGCCATCGGGGCGTGGTGGCCGGCGGCCTGCACCATGGAGATCCGCCCGAACGGCGCCGTCGCCAGAGCGAGCAGGACCAGGAGCTGGACGAGGCGGCGAGTCACGGCTGGGAGAATAGACCCCGCCCGATCGGGTGGCAAATCGCCGGGATCAGTGGCTGAAGCGGGTCTGGAGAACCAGCCGCCCCACCACCTCGCGCCAATGCGCACGCTGGGTCTGCATCACCGCATTCGCCCGCTGCGGGCCGATCTGCTGGACCAGATAGGCGCGGATCGGGGCCTCGCGGCTGGCGCAGGCGGTCATCGCGCGGTCGGCGATCTGGGCCGGGGTGAGCGGGGTCCGCGCGAGGCGCAGCACGACGCCGTGATGGCATTGGCCGAGCCGGCTGCTCAACGCGGCGAGGCGCTGCTGCACGGCCGGCGCCGGCGGCGCCTGGGCGACCGCCGCGGAGGCGAGCAGCAGGAGCGGAAGCGCGGCAAGGCGGCGGGTCATGGGAAGGCTCCAATGGGGACGATGGGCGGACGGTGCGCAGGTGGCCGATCCCGGCGAGAGCCGTCAACCGATTTCCTGGTGAGACAATTAACCTCCATGCCATAGACTGAAATGCGACCGAAGCATCACGGAGAGCCGGCCATGACCGTCATTACCTTCGTCGTCGCCCTGATCACCCTCGCGGGGGCAGCCGCCTTCCTGTTCATCTGGCGCCGCCGCGACCGCGGCATCGTGCCGGAGGACGGCCTGCCCGACGCCCTGCACGAGCTGCTCGAGCGCCGGCCGAAAAGCTGATCTCGAGCAGGAGGGCGGCGCTCAGTCCCCGAACGTCGCCTTGAGCTCGTCGAGCCATGGCGCGGCGGTGCCGTCGCTCGGGGCGCGCCAGTCGCCGCGCGGGGAAAGGGCGCCGCCCGCCGAGACCTTGGGCGCGTTGGGCAGGGCGCTGCGCTTGAACTGGCTGATCTGGAAGAAGCGGAAGCAGAACACCTCCAGCCATTTGCGGATCGTCTCGAGGTCGTATTCGCGCTTCAGCGCGTCCGGATAGCCGATCGGCCAGAGCCCGGCCTTCGCGTCCTTCCAGGTCTGCCAGGCCAGGAAGGCGACCTTGGACGGCGGCTGGCCGGTCCGCAGGATATGGTAGAGGAAGAAATCGTGCAGCTCGTAGGGGCCGATCCGCTCCTCGGTCGACTGCATCCCGCTCTTCTCGTCGGCCGGCACCAGCTCCGGCGAGATCTTGGTGTCGAGGATCGCCTGCAGCACCCGGTGGGTCGGCTCGTCGAACTGGTTCGAGCGGATCGCCCAGCGGATCAGATATTGGATCAGGGTCTTCGGCACGCCGGCATTGACGTTGTAATGGCTCATCTGGTCGCCGACGCCGTAGGTCGACCAGCCGAGCGCGATCTCGCTGAGGTCGCCGGTGCCGACGACGAAGCCGCTATTCCTGTTGGCGAGACGGAACAGATAGTCGGTGCGCAGGCCGGCCTGCACGTTCTCGAAGGTGACGTCGTAGACCGGCTCGCCCTTGGCGAAGGGATGGCCGATGTCGGCGAGCATCTGCCGGGCGGCCGGGCGGATGTCGATCTCCTCGCCGACGATGCCAAGCGCGTTCATCAGCGACCAGGCATTGCCCTTGGTCTCCTCGCCGGTCGCGAAGCCGGGCATGGTGAAGCCGAGGATGTCGGTGCGGGGCTTGCCCAGCCGGTCCATCGCCTTGGCCGCGACGATCAGCGCGTGGGTCGAATCGAGCCCCCCCGACACGCCGATGACGAGCTTGCCCTTGCCCGCCGCCGAGCAGATGCTCAAGGACA
>JAFAZM010000071.1 GCA_019239785.1 Sphingomonadaceae bacterium | reverse complement strand
AAAAGGGTCGCCCCGAGCAGCGGGGTGACCATGGCCTCCTCGGCCGCATGGCTCGATACGATCAGATATGAGGCGATGATCGTGCCGGCGAGGACCAGGGCGACCACGGTCTCGATCCAGGCGATCAGGCTCGAGCGGCGCGCGAGGATTGCGATGCGCCGCCGCCAGCGCGGCCGGGGGGACTCGACAGGGATCGCAGCTTCCGCGTTCACACTGCGGCCCTAGCACAACAATGTGGCGCAAAGAACACAGTCTTTGGCATCGGCTGGTCGCAAATAAGAGTGAATCTGCCGCGCCGGCGGCTCAGGCGGCGGCCTTGACCAGCCAAGGAGCGTAGAAATCGCGCAACATCGCCCGGGCGCGTCGCGCGTCCGGCTCCTGGTTGAAGGCGTTGCGGAACTCGGCCGAGCCGTGCAGTCCCTTCGTGTACCAGCCGATATGCTTGCGCGCGCAATTGACGCCGATCTGCTCGCCGTAGAGGTCGAGCATCGCCTCATATTGCTCGGCGAGCACCGCATATTGCTCGTCCAGGCTGGGATCCGGGAGGCGTTCGCCGGTGCGCAGCCAGTGCATCGCCTGCTTCAGCAGCCAGGGCCGGCCATAGGCGCCGCGGCCGATCATCACCCCATCGGCGCCGGAGAGCGCCAGGGCCCGGTCCACATCCTCGATCGAGTTGATGTCGCCATTGGCGATCACCGGCAGCGACACCGCCTCCTTCACCCTGCGGATGAAGGCCCAGTCCGCCTCGCCCTTGTACATCTGGCAGCGCGTGCGGCCGTGGACGGTGATCATGCGGATGCCGAGATCCTCGGCGATCCGCGCCAGCTCCGGCGCGTTGAGGCTGTTGTGGTCCCAGCCCATCCGCATCTTCAGCGTGACCGGGATCTTCACCGCCTTCACGGTGGCGTCGATGATCGCAGCGGCGAGCTTCAGGTCGCGCATCAAAGCCGAGCCCGCTTCGCCGTTCACCACCTTCTTCACCGGGCAACCCATGTTGATGTCGATGATCGCAGCGCCGCGCTCCTCGTTGAGCCTGGCGGCCTCGGCCATCTCGGCGGGCGAGCAGCCGGCAAGCTGCATCGAGACCGGCTCCTCGATCGGATCCCAGACCATCTTCTGCAGCGACTGGCGGGTCTCGCGGATCGCCGCCTGGCTTGCGATCATCTCGGTGACGGTCAGGCCGGCGCCGTAGCGCTTCACGATCCGCCGGAACGGCATGTCGGTGACGCCGGTCATCGGCGCCAGGATCACCGGCGTTTCGATCTCGACCGGACCGATCCTGATGGGCGCGAGGCGGCTCATGGGAGGCGCGAGATAGGGTGGAATGCGCTGGCGGGCAAGTTTGGGCTCCGCTACGGCGCGTCCGATGGGGAAGACAGTCGCCTTGGTGGTCGCGGCCGGCAGCGGCAGCCGCGCCGGCGGCGAGACGCCCAAGCAATATCGGCCGATCGCCGGCAAGCCCGTGATCCGATGGGCGGTCGAAGCTCTGCTCAGCCACGAACGGGTCGATGATGTCCGCGTCGTCATCGGCAAGGGACAAGAGCGGATGGCGGCCAAAGCGCTCGATGCACTCGACGTGGGCTCGTTCATCGTCGGCCGCGAGCACCGTGCGCTTTCCGTCATCAACGGCCTCGAAGCGCTGCCGTCCACGACGGAGCATGTGCTCGTTCACGATGCGGCCAGGCCATTTTGTCCCCATGCGATCATCGATCGCCTGTTGGACGCGTTGAAAGAGTATGACGGAGCGGTGCCCGTGCTTCCGGTTTCCGATACGCTGGCAAAGGTCACCGCACGGACCCTCGGCAAAGCCGTCGATCGCGAGGACGTCGTTCGCGTACAGACTCCGCAAGCGTTCCGGCTGACGACCTTGACGCGGGCCTATGAAGATTGGCGGGCCACGCCTCCGACGGACGAAACCGCTTACTTGAGGGCCAAGGACATCCCAGTCGCGGCGATCGAAGGTGATCCGATGCTGGAGAAACTGACTTACGATGACGACTTCCGGCGGGCAGAGGCCCTGCTGGGCCATGCTCCGGTGCCCCGTGTCGGCTTCGGCTTCGACGTCCATGCCTTCACCGCGGACCGGGCGCTCTGGCTCGGCGGCATCGAAATCCCCCACGCCAAAGGCCTCGCCGGCCACAGCGATGCCGACGTCGTCCTCCATGCGCTGACCGATGCGATCCTCGGCGCGCTCGGCGCCGGCGACATCGGCGATCATTTCCCGCCGTCCGACCCGCAATGGCGCGGCGCGCCCTCCGCGCTCTTCCTCGAACATGCCCGCCTCCTGGTCGCGCAGGCCGGCGGCCGGATCGCGCATGCGGACGTCACGATCATCTGCGAAGCGCCGCGGATCGGCCCGTATCGGGACGCGATGCGGGCGCGGATCGCGGCCTTGTTGCGGGTGCCGACGGCGAGGATTAGCATCAAGGCGACCACGACCGAGCGGCTGGGCTTCACCGGCCGCGGCGAAGGCATCGCCGCGCAGGCGGTCGCGACGATCATGACGGGGGACGATCCATGCTGAAAGCTCTGCTCGCACTCGCCGTGGCCGGAAGTCAGGCGGCCGCGCCGCCCGCGCCGACGCGCTGCATCACCCGCGCGGAGGTCGGCGACGTCAGCCTGGTCGGCGTCTCGGTCGCGGCGGAGGTCGTGCGCAACGCCTGCCGCTCCTATCTGCCGACGACGGCCTTCCTGGTCAGTCCGGCGGGCGCCGAATTCTCCGCACGGCTCCGCGCCGAGGGCCAGCGCCGGCTCGATTCCGCCCTCGACGGCGTGGTGCGACTGAGCGGCGACAGCCCGAACATGCCGCGCGCGGCGGTCGCCACCATGATCCGCGGCATGATGAGCGAGGGCGCCGGCACCGAGCTCTCGCGGATGGCTGACGCCTCCCTCTGCCGCGACGCGAACGAAATATTGGAGATCGCCTCGACCCTGTCGCCGGACCAGATGGCGCGGCTGGTCGGCGCTTTCGCCTCGATCGCCGACCATTTCGCCAGGATGCATCCGCCCCGGCCTGCGCAGGCCGCGCCTCCGCCCGGAAGCGCGCCGTCCGGCGGCGCCCACCCCGCGCCCCATCCGGCGGCGTTCGAAATACCGGCACCGCCGAATCCGCCGGTGGCGAGGTTGGAGGTCACGCCGACGACTCCGCACGCACCGCACCCTCCGCTCACCCCCTTCCTCTGCCAGCAAAGCCAATGACCGAGCATCGCGACTTCCTGCTGCCGCCCGAGCTGGTCGAGCTGGCCCGCCGGGTGATCGAGGCGAACCGGGCCGCGGGGCGGCGGATCGCGGTCGCCGAGAGCTGCACCGGCGGCTTGGTCGCCGCCGCCCTGACCGAGATCGCCGGCAGCTCGGACGTGTTCGAGGCGGGCTTCGTCTCCTATTCGAACGAGGCGAAGAGCAAGCTGCTGCACGTCAGCGAAGACGTGATCGAGACGTTCGGCTCTGTCTCGGTGGCGACCGCCTGGGCAATGGCCCGCGGCGCCCTAGCTGCGGCGGACGCGGACGTCGCGGTGGCGCTGACCGGGATTGCCGGGCCCGCCGGCGGCTCGGACCGCAAGCCGGTCGGCACCGTCGTCTTCGCCCGCGCCGAGAAGGGGGCCGATCCCAACGAGATCGTCGCCGACACCCAGCAGTTCGAGAATCGCGGCCGCGGCGGCGTCCGCCTTCAGGCGGCGCTCTGCGCGCTCGAATTGCTGCTGCCGGAGGACAAGGGGGCGTAGAGCGAGGCGGCGCGCTCCTCGAAGGCGCCGATCATGCGCCGCAGCGCGCGGTCGAACATCTGGCCGGCGAGCGCCTCGAACAGCCGGTTGCGGAAGGCGAAGTCGACGCAGAAATCGA
>JAFAZM010000040.1 GCA_019239785.1 Sphingomonadaceae bacterium | reverse complement strand
GCGGCAACATGTCGTCCGGCAACATGTCCTCGGGCAACAGCCATGCGGCGTCGGGCAATTCGAGCAGCTCGCACGGCAGCGCCTCGCACGCGACCCGCAACTCACACTGAGCCGGAAACGCTCCCGGGGCCGGCCGCTCCGGGAGCTTCGCTCCAAGTTATGATTTTGCCGCGATTTCAGAGGCGTCAGATCGTTCGATCTGACTGGAAATCGCTCTAGGCTTCGAGCCGCAGCGGGTAGGCGGTGGTGCTCTTGACGCGCTCCATCGCGAAGCGCGAGGTGACGTTCTTCAGCGGCACGCCGGCGATCAGCCGGCGGTAGAAATCGTCATATTCGGCCATCGAGCCGACCGCGACGCGCAGCAGATAATCGACGTCGCCGGCCATCCTGTAGACCTCCATCACCTCCGGCATCGCCTGCACCGATTCGGCGAAGCGGGCGAGCCAGTCGCCGCTATGGTCGCCGGTCTCGATCTCGACGAACACGGAGAGGCCGAGCCCCACCGAATCCGGGTCGAGGATGGCGACGCGGCGGGCGATCACGCCCTGCGCCTCCAGCTTCTGGATGCGGCGCCAGCAGGGCGTCTGCGACAGGTTCACCCGGCTCGCCACCTCGGCGACGGGCAGCGACGAATCCTCCTGGAGGATGGCGAGGATCTTGAGATCGGTGCGGTCCATGCGCGTCTCATGCCCGAATTGGTAGGATCTTCCAAGCGCGGGCGGAAAAGCGCGAGATCGGAGCACAATCTGCTCAATCGTCGCGACGCCCCCGGCTTGACTTGGCAGGCCCCTCCCACTAGGTGAGCGCCTCGCATTTTCCGCAAAAAAGCATCGCAAGAGACAGGCAGGCGTTCCAGGCCATGAAGATCCGCAACTCGCTCAAGTCCCTCAAGTCGCGCCACCGCGACTGCCGCGTGATCCGCCGCCGGGGCCGCACCTACGTCATCAACAAGACCAACCGCCGCTTCAAGGCGCGCCAGGGCTGACGTCCTTCGATACGCCGTTTCGACAAGCTCAACGGCTACTCAGGATGAGCGGTTGAGTGCAAGGAAATGGCTCCCTCCGCTCATCCTGAGTAGGGGCTGAGCATGGCGAAGACCCGTATCGAAGGACCGTCTGCCGTCATCTTCGACGTCGGCAACGTCCTCTACGGCTGGGATCCCGACGCCTTCCTCGTCCGGCAGATCGCGGACGACGAAGCGCGGCTGAGGTTCATCGAGGATGTCGACCTCTATTCCTGGCACGAGACGCTGGACGGCGGCCGCCCCTATGCGGAAGCCGCGGCAGAGCTCGAGGAGAAATTCCCCCAATATGCCGAATCGATCGCCGCCTGGAGCGACCGCTTCGGCGAGACGATCAGCGGACCGGTGCCTGGGGTGCATGACTTGGTCGAGGCGCTCGCTGCGCGGGGCGTGCCGCTTTACGCGATCACCAATTTCTCGGCCGATTTCTGGCCGCCTTTCTTCGCGAAGGAACAGGCCTTCTTCGCCCGCTTCCAGGGCATAATCGTGTCGGGCGAGGTGAAGCTGCTGAAGCCCGATCCGGCCATCTATTACCTCGCGCTCGACCGCTTCCGCCTGCGGCCCGCCGACGCCCTCTTCATCGACGACCGCGAGATCAACGTCGAGGCGGCGCTCGCGGTCGGCATGCAGGCGCACCTCTTCGTCGATGCCGCCGATCTCGAGGCCCGGCTCCGGGCCGAGGGCTTGCTCTGAGTCGCGGCCGCCTTCTGGCGAAGCTCGGCGCCGCTCGCTAAACTCCCTGCCATGCAGTTCCAGTATCCGCAGGCGCAGCAACTGCTTCGGGAGGGCGCGCTTGCGCTCCAGCAGGGCCGCGCGCGCGACGCCCGCGCCCGCTTCGAAAGCGTCGTCCGCACGAGCCCGGCCGACCCCCAGGCCTGGCTGCTGCTCGCCATGGCCTGCCGCGCCGGGCAGGATCCTGACGCCGAGGAGCAGGCGGTCGACCGGCTGCTCACGCTGCAGCCGCAAGGCGTGCGCGGCCTCATCATGAAGGCCGATTGCCGCGCCCGCGCTGGCGAGGAGCGGCTCGCGGTCAATCTCTACAAGAATGCGCTGCGCTTCGCCGAAGGCCGGAACATGTCGCAGGCCGAGGTCGACGAGCTGCGCCGGGTCGAGGAGAATGTGCGCGCGCTCGACGCGCGCTACGCCGCACAGCTGGAGGAGCAGCTCGCCGCCGCGGGCTTCGGGCCTGGGACGCGCAGCCCGCGCTTCGCGCAGTCGCTCGACATCATGGCCGGCCGCAGCCAGGTCTATTATCAGGAGCCGACCGGCTATTATTTCCCGGGCCTGCCGCAGACCCAATATTTCGACACCGCGGCGTTCGCCTGGGTGGCCGAGATCGAAGCCGCGACCGGGGCCGTGCGGGCGGAGCTGAAGGCCTTGCTCGAGGGCGGGCTGGAGGGCTTCCGCCCCTATATCCGCTCGGAGGAGAATCAGCCGCGCGACCATCCTTTGCTCGACAAGAGGGATTGGAGCGCGCTTTTCCTCTGCGAGAACGGCCGCAGATTCGACGAGGCGATCGCCAGCTGTCCGAAGACCTGGGCGGCGGTGCAGGCGGCGCCGCAGGCCTGGATCGAGCGCTCGTCGCCGACGGCGATGTTCTCCCTGCTCCGCGCCGGCGCCCGCATTCCCGCCCATCGCGGCGTCACCAACACGCGGCTCACCTGCCATCTGCCTTTGATCGTGCCGCCCGGCTGCCGCTTCCGGGTCGGCAACGAGGTGCGCGAATGGCGCGAGGGCGAAGTGCTGATCTTCGACGATTCGATCGAGCATGAGGCCTGGAACGACGGCAATGAGGACCGGGTGGTGCTGATCTTCGACATCGAGCGGCCGGAGCTGAGCGCGCAGGAGAAAGCGGAGATCGCCGCTCTGTTCAGGATCGCCATCACCTGACACCGCGCGCCCTGACGGGTAGCTCGGCATTGGCGAGCCTGAACCAAAGCCGCCGTCGCGCTTTGTTTCGGCGATGCGACAAAGATGGCCGGCCAGATTGTGGATCGTGCGCCATGGGCAGAGCGCCGGCAATGTCGCGCGCGACGCTGCCGATGCCGCCGGTCTCGCCGCGATCGAGATCGGCGTGCGCGACGTCGACGTGCCGCTGAGCGCGCTGGGCCAGAAGCAGGCGGAGGCGCTCGGCCGCTGGTTCGCGGCCCTGCCGGAGGCGGAGCGGCCGGAAAGGATGCTTTGCTCGCCTTATCTGCGCGCGCGGCAGACCGCGAAGGCGATCTGCGAGGCGGGGGGCGTCGCCGCGAGCGCGCATCAGCCGATCGTCGACGAAAGGCTGCGCGAGCGCGAGTTCGGACTCTGGGACCGGCTCACCACCGCCGGCGTCCGCCAGAAATTTCCGGACCAGGCCGCGCATCGCGCCTTGCTCGGCAAATTCTACCACCGGCCGCCCGGCGGCGAGAGCTGGGCGGACGTGATCCTGCGGCTGCGCAGCGCGCTAGACACGATCAGCCTCCACCATGCGGATCGCCGCGTCCTCATCGTCTGCCACCAGGTCGTCGTGCTCTGCCTGCGCTACGTGCTCGAGGAGCTGGACGAGAAGGCGGTGCTTGCGATCGACAGGGAGGGCGAGGTCGTCAATTGCGGCCTGTGCGAATATGAATTCGAGCCGGACGATGCCGCGACCTGCGTGCCGAAGCTGGTCCGCTACAATTTCGCCGCGCCGCTTATCGAGGACGCCGCCCCGATCACCTCCGCCCCCGACAAGATGGTGGCGACCCGCTGACCGAAGATTCCTCCCCTTGAAGGGGAGGGGGACCGCGGCGCGCAGCGGCGTGGTGGAGGGGTATCAGCGTTCGAGAAAGGCCCCACCGCTGATACCCCACCACCCACCGCCTTCGGCGGCGGTCTCCCTGCCCCTATGGGGAGGAATTAAGGCTCCCCCGGCTTTCGTCAGCCTTCGCTGTGCCGTTCCAGCTCGTCGCCGATCAGGCGCGCCACGTGGACGACGTTGGTCGAGCCGGGCACGCCGAACGGCACGCCGGCGGTGACGATGATGCGGTCGCCGCCCTTGGCGAGGCCGTGGCGCAACGCCATCCGCTTCGACTTGCCGACCATCTCCTCGAAGCTGTGCACGTCCCGGGTCCGCACCGCATGCGCGCCCCACAATATGCCGAGCCGGCGCGACGTCTTCAGCGACGGCGTCAGCACCAGCAACGGCACGGTCGGCCGCTCGCGCGCCACCCGCCGCGCGGTCGAGCCCGAGCTGGTGAAGCAGACGATCGCCGCGGCGCCGACGGTGCGCACGATCCCGCTCGCCGCGCGGGCGATGGCGTCGTTGGTGGTCGCGTCGGGCAAAGTCTCGGTGAAATGGACGCGGGCATAATGGGTCGGATCGGCCTCGGCGCTGGTCGCGATCCGGTTCATCATCTCGACCGCCTCGCACGGATATTGGCCGGACGCGCTCTCCGCCGAAAGCATGATCGCGTCGGCGCCGTCATAGACGGCGGTGGCGACGTCCGAGACCTCGGCCCGGGTGGGCGAGGGCGAGTTGATCATCGATTCGAGCATCTGGGTCGCGACCACGACCGGTCGGCCCATCCGCCGCGCGCCTTCGACGATCCGTTTCTGCAGCGGCGGCACCTCCTCGGGTGGCAGCTCGACGCCGAGATCGCCGCGCGCGACCATCACCGCGTCGGCGAGCTCCAATATCCCTTCGAGCCGCTCGATCGCCGCCGGCTTCTCGATCTTGGCGAGCAAATTCGCCTTGCCGCCGATCAGCCGCCGCGCCTCGGCGACGTCCTCGGGCCGCTGCACGAACGAGAGCGCGACCCAGTCCACCCCCTGGTCGAGCGCGAAGGCGAGGTCGGCGCGGTCCTTCTCGGTCAAGGCCGCCAGCGGCAGCACCACGTCGGGGACGTTCAGCCCCTTGTTGTTGGAGATGGTGCCGCCGACCTCGACCTTGGTCTCGATCCGCTCCTCGCTCACCCTGGTGACGCGGAAGACCAATTTGCCGTCGTCGACGAGCAACCGCGTGCCGGGATGGACCGCGTCGAAAATCTCGCGATGGGGCAGGTTGGCGCGCTTGGCATCGCCCGACGCCTCGTCCCGATCGAAGGTGAAAGCCTGCCCCGCCTTCAGCTCCGCCTTGTCGCCGGCGAACTTGCCGACGCGCAGCTTCGGCCCCTGCAGGTCGGCGAGGATCGTCGTCGGCCGCTGCAGCTCGCTCTCGAGCGCGCGGATCGACGCGATCCGCCGTTCATGGTCGGCATGGTTGCCATGGCTCATGTTGATCCGGAAGGCGTCCGCGCCGGCCTCGGCCAGGCGGCGGATCATCTCCGGCGTATCGGAGGCGGGCCCCAGGGTCGCGAGGATGCGGACCTTGCGGCTGCGCGGCGTGTACCGGCTGGGGCTGTCTTCCTTCGTCGGCATGGCCCGGGCCATAGCTTCTCGCGGTGACAGTGCAAGGCGCTCGACATGATCGCACGAACCGCTAGAGCCGGGCGCTCAACCGAATCTGACGGAGTTTGCCTTGGCGGAAGGAAATGTCGCGGCCGATGAATTGCGGCTGCTGATCGAGCGGATCGAACGGCTCGAGGAGGAGAAGAAGGCGATCGCCGACGACGTGAAGGACGTCTATGCCGAGGCCAAGGCCCGCGGCTACGACACCAAGACGATGCGCGCAATCGTCCGCCTGCGGAAGATGGAGACGCACGACCGCCAGGAGGCCGAGGCCCTGCTGGAGACCTACAAGGCGGCGCTCGGCCTGGCCTGACTTACTCCCTCTCCCCGGCGGGGAGAGGGCTGGGGTGAGGGGGTTCGGCGGTAGAGAATAATCTCCAGCGCCCGACACCACCTCCCAACCCTCCCCCTCGAGAGGGAGGGCTTTTGACGGTGCCGCGTTGGGCGCCCGCGTGCGCATTTTGCGCAATCCAAATCATTGATTTCCGGCTCCGTTCGAACGATCCCTTGCGCTTCAGGGATCGCGATGCGGACGCTCGCAAAGGGCGCCGTACCTGGGCGGGAGTCGGTGGGCATGTTTCGTGTCGTCGGTCTGAAAGCGTGGCTCGGCCGCATCCTCCTCTCGTGCCTCGCGCTGGCGGCGGCGCCGCTCGCGATCCAGTGCCTGCAGGCGCAGAGCGCTCCGGCGCCGGTGCCCAATGCCGGCTTCGAGGAAGGCGCGCCCGGCGAGGCTCCGCCGGGCTGGTACGGCTCGATCCGGCCGGGGGCGGCCGGCGGGCCGGGATCGCCGTTCCAGGCGCGGATCGACACCGCCAATCCGCGCGCGGGCCGCGCCAGCGTACGGCTCGAATCGACCGGCACGGTCGCCTCGGACCAGTTCGGCGTGGTCACTGCGACGGTCGATGCGCATCCGTATCGCGGCCGCCGCATCCGGCTGACCGGCGCGGTGCGGACCCAGGTGGGCAGCGGAATCCCGGTCGGCCTGTGGCTGCGGGTGGACCGCGCCGCGAACGCGATGGGCTTCTTCGACAATATGATGGACCGGCCGATCGCGAACCCGGCCTGGGCGGATTACGCGATCGAAGGCGACGTCGCCGCCGACGCCGAGCAGCTCGTGTTCGGCATGCTGCTCGCCGGCCCCGGCAAGGCCTGGCTGGACGACGTCCGGCTCGAGGATATCGGGCCGGCGCGCAGCGCCGGGACCCCGCCGCCGGGCGTCGACCGGCCGCGCACCGCCGCCGCGCCCGGCGACGTCGCGCCGCGGCCGCTCGACGCGCGCGGCCTCGCCAACCTCCATGCCTTCGCCCGCGCCTACGGCCTGGTCCGCTTCTTCCATCCGAGCGACGAGGCGGCCCATGCCGACTGGAATGCGCTTGCCATGCTCGGCGTCGAGCAGGTCGAGGGCGCGCGCAACCCTGCGGAGCTTGCTGCGGCGTTGAACCGAATCTTCCAGCCGGTGGCGCCGGGCTTCGCTGCCGTCACGGGCACGCATCCGCCGTCCCGCCCGATCCCCGCCCGCCCCGCCGGTGCGGTTGGCGCATTGCGCTGGGAGCATGTCGGCATGGGCAATGACGGCGCCCATCTCTACCACAGCGCGCGGGTGGCGGTGCCCGGCATCGCGCCGGACGACCTGCTCGCCGAAACCCTGCCCGGCGGTGTCGCGATCCGCCTGCCGATGGTGGTCTGGCGCGACGCCGCGGGCGCCACCCTGCCGCGCGCCGCCGTCGCCCTGCCGGCAAGCGCCAAGCCGGCCGGCTTCATTCCCGCGGGCTTCGACCGCACCACGAGGCTGGCGGCGGCCGTCGCCGCCTGGTCGATGTATCAGCATTTCTATCCCTATTTCGACGTCGTCCATGTCGATTGGGACGCCGAGCTCGACCGGGCGTTGCGCGGCGCGGCGACGGATGCCGACGATCTCGCCTTCCGCATGACGCTGCGCCATCTCGTCGCTGCGTTGCGCGACGGCCATGGCTGGGTGCCCTATTGGGAGCCGCCGCGCGGGGTCCTGCCGGTCGCCTGGGACTGGGTCGAGGGGCGGCTCGCGATCACCAATGTCGGCCCGGGGGCGGAGGGCGTCGCCCGCGGCGAAATCGTCACCGCGATCGACGGCGTTCCGGCCGGGCAGGCCCTCGCCGCGCGCATGGCTATCTTTTCCGGCAGCGCGCAATGGACGCGGACGCGCGCCCTGCGCGATCTGCTCGCGGGCCCGCCCGACGGGGACGCGGCGCTGACCCTGACCGGCGCCGGCGGCGCCTCGCGCACCGTCCATCTCGCCTATCGCGGGACCTCGCCGAACGCCTCCCTGAGCGAGGTTCGCCCGGCGCCGATCGCCGAGCTCGCGCCTGGCATCATCTATATCGATCTGGATCGCGTCACCGAGGACCAGTATCGCGCCCGGCTGGCGGACATCGCCAATGCCCGCGGCCTGATCTTCGACCTGCGCGGCTATCCGCGCATGCCGCCCGAATTCCTGACCCATCTCAGCGACCGGCCGGTGCGCTCGGCGATCTTCGCCGCGCCGACCTACAGGCTGCCCGACCGGCGCAATGCCACCTATGGCGACGGCAGCTGGAACCTGCCGCCACAGGCGCCGCGCTTCACCTCGAACTTCGTCTTCATCACCAATGGCGGCGCGATCTCCTATGCGGAATCGGTGCTCGGCGTGATCGCCAACAACCATCTGGGCGACATCGTCGGCGAGCCGAGCGCCGGCGCGAACGGCAACAACACATTCTTCCCGCTGCCCGGCGGCTATGCGGTGACCTGGACGGGGATGCGGGTCACCAACCGCGACGGCAGCCAGCATCATCTGCTCGGCGTGCGGCCGACCATCCCGGTCCACCGCACCCTGGCGGGCGTGCGCGCCGGCCGCGACGAATTGCTCGAACGGGCGCTGGCGACGGTGCGGGGGCGGATGAACCGGAGCGCTGCCGCCGCCAATTGAAGCCGGCGCGGCGTCCCGCTAGACGGCCGGAACAGCAACCAATCGGAAAGTTCGAGCGGCGATGGCCGGCCACAGCAAATATAAGAACATCATGTACCGCAAGGGCGCGCAGGACAAGAAGCGCTCCGCCCTCTTCTCCAAGCTCAGCCGCGAGATCACCGTCGCGGCGAAGATGGGGACGCCCGATCCCGACATGAATGCGCGCCTGCGCGCCGCGGTCAATGCGGCCAAGGCGCAGTCCATGCCGAAGGACAATATCCAGCGCTCGATCGACAAGGCCGCGATGGCCGACAGCGAGAATTACGAGGAGATCCGCTACGAGGGCTTCGGCCC
>JAFAZM010000030.1 GCA_019239785.1 Sphingomonadaceae bacterium | reverse complement strand
CTGCCGGGATCGTCGCCGGGACGTTTCTGCCTGCCATGATGGTCTCAATTCTCCCTGGACGCTCCATGGGCTTCGAGCCCCTGTGTCCGTACCTTGGTTTCTATACGGTAAGCGCCCCGAACAGTTCCTGAATATCCGACGGAAGCGCAGATTTGAAGGACAAGTTTTCTTTCGATACCGGATGCACGAAGCCAAGCTCCGCGGCGTGCAGGGCCTGGCGTTGAAAGTGCAGTCTTTTCAACAGCTCGCCATGGTCTTTCCCGGCCCGGCCATAGACCGGGTCTCCAAGCAAAGGATGCCGGATCGACGCCATATGGACTCGGACCTGGTGGGTCCGGCCGGTTTCGAGCCTGCATTCGACCAAAGCGGCGCCCCGCAGCGGGGTGACGATTCGGTAGTGCGTCACCGCCCTTTTGCCCCGTCCTTCCGCGGTCACCGCCATCTTCTTGCGGTTGACGGCCGAGCGGGCGAGGGGGGCATCGACCTTTCCGCTGGCCGGGGCCGGCACGCCCGCGACGATCGCGAGGTAGCGCCGGTCGATGCTGTGCCGCGCGAACTGGGCGGCGAGCCCCTCATGGGCGACATCGGTCTTGGCGACGACCAGCAGCCCGGACGTGTCCTTGTCGATCCGGTGGACGATCCCCGGCCGCGCCACCCCGCCGATGCCGCTGAGGCGCCCCGCGCAATGGTGGAGCAGGGCATTGACCAGAGTGCCGTCGAGATTGCCGGCCGCGGGATGGACGACCATCCCGGCCGGTTTGTCGACGACGAGCAGGTGCTCGTCCTCGAAGACGATGTCGAGCGCGATGTCCTGCGCCTCGTTGTGCGCCGGCACCGGCTCGGGCACCGCGACTTCATAGTCGCCGGCCCGCGCCTTCACCGCCGGATCGCGCACCATTCCGGCGGGCCCGGCCACCGCGCCGCTGGAGATCAAAGCCTTCAGCCGCTCGCGCGACAAAGTGGGCAGAGCCGCCGCCAGCGCCCGGTCGAGCCGCCAGCCGGCGGCCTCGTCAGTGATGGTGGCGGTGATGATGTTTTGGCCCCCCGGCATCAGGTTCCCGAGATGGGGATTCGGCGCGGATTTTCAAGGGGAGGGACCGCCCCGGGGCGGTCGATTTCCCTGCGCGCAGGCCGGGCCACTTACCGCATATGCCGCGCCATGGCGGACAAGTCGGATTCGATCTCCGGCGTGGCAGCGGACGACATCCTGGACGTCGGCTCTGAGAGTGCGAAGACTGTTGTCGTCCATCCGCACGACGACAGGGACGACGGGCCAGCTCGCGCCGCCAGTGCTTACGACGGCGCCGAACCGCACGACCTCGGCTTCCACATAGACGCCGGGATCCGCATATTGCCGCGATAGAAATCGCAAGCCCAGGAGGCTGGCAACGGCCAGTCCCAACAGCAGGAACAGGAGCTTGCCGTTCTCGGCGAGCCAAAAACGGGCGACGTCGATGGCGAACGCCCGGTTTCCGTCCTGCGGAATCTTCATGCCCAAAGCATGGCGGCAATCGGAAGGGCCCGCAATGCAGGCCTTCGATAACGCGCCCACGCCTTGCATCCTCGAATCGCGCACGCCTATAGGGAGCCGCACCGGCCACGACCGAGACAGGGCTCGAAAGCTTATGAAATCCCACGAATTCGCGTCGCTGCTCTGCTCGCGCCTCTGCCATGACCTGCTGTCGCCGGTCGGCGCGCTCAACAACGGCATCGAACTGCTTGCCGACGAGCACGATCCCGAGATGCGCGCGCGCTGCCTCGATCTGCTCGCCGAGAGCGCGCGAGCCTCGGCCAACAAGCTCAAATTCTTCCGGCTCGCCTTCGGCGCCGCCGGCGGCTTCGCGGACGTGGTCGACACGCGCGAGGCGCGCGCCGCGATCGAGGGCCTGTTCGGCGGCGACGGCCGCATCCAGCTCGGCTGGATGGTCGACGAGCCGTCGATGAGCAAGGCGGCGCTGAAGGTGCTGCTGAACCTGGTGCTGATCGCCGGCGATGCTTTGGTGCGCGGCGGCAGCCTCGACATCGGCGCCGAACGCAATGGCGAGGGGCTCGACATCGTCGTCCGCGCCGAGGGCAGCCGCATCGTGCTGGACCCCGAATTGAAGAAGGTGCTGGTCGGCGAGATGTCCGAGGACGAAGTCGCGCCCCGCGCGGCCGCCGCCTGGCTCGCCCATGCTTTGGTCGAGGAAGGCGGCGGCGCCATCCAGGTCGCCGACGGCGAGGAGGGCATCCTCATCATCGGCGCCAGCCTGCCGGCCTGAGCGCCCGACGGCACCGGATTCGGCCGCCGCATAGCGCAGGTAAACGGCTTCTTTACCAACCCCTTTCATAAGCTCGGTCCGACATGGACGAGCTGCTCAACGACTTCATCGCGGAGACCCGCGACATGGCGCAGGCCTTGTCGGGGGCGATCGTCGCCTGGGAGGCGGCGCCGGACGACCGCGAGCGGCTCGACGAGATCTTCCGCTTCGTCCACACGGTGAAGGGAAATTGCGGCTTCTTCGACCTGCCGCGGCTCGAGCAATTGAGCCATGCCGCCGAAGGCGCGCTTGCCGAGGTCCGCGCCGGCACCCGCATCGCCGACACCAGGTTGGTCAATGCCGTGCTCGCGGTGATCGACCGGATCGGCGAGCTCGTCCAGGCGCTCGAGACCGGCGAATCGTTGGCGAGCGAGGATGACGAGCAATTGATCGCCGCCGTCTCCGGCACCCCGGTCGCGGCGATCGCCGTCGAGCCGGCCGATGCGCCCGAGCCCGAGGCCAAGAAATCGATCCGCTCGATCCGGCTTTCGGTCGACCTGCTCGACCGGATGATGAGCGCGGTCTCCGACGCGGTGCTCGCCCGCAACGAGCTCGCCCGGCGCCTCCGCGACGCGCCCCGCGACCTCGCCGTCGAGGCGGCGTTCGAGCGGGTCTCGACCTGCATCGCCGAGATCCGCGACGGCATCACCCGCACCCGCATGCAGCGGATCGACAGCCTCTTCTCCGGCCTGCCGCGGATGGTCCGCGACCTCGCCGCCGATCTCGGCAAGCAGGTCCGGCTCCAGGTCGACGGCGGCGACGTCGAGCTCGATCGCGAGATGATCGAGATGATCCGCGATCCGCTGACCCATATCGTCCGCAACGCGATCGACCATGGCATCGAGGCGCCCGACGCGCGCACCGGCGCGGGCAAGAAGGCCGCGGGCACGCTCAAGGTCTCCGCGCGCCAGACCGGAAACCAGATCCTCATCGAGGTCGTCGACGACGGCCGCGGCATCGACGGCGAGGCCCTGGTGCGCTCGGCCCGGGCGGCCGGCCTGCTGACCGCCGAGCAGGCGGAGCGGCTGAGCCCCGCGCAGAAGCTCGCTCTGGTGTTCACCCCGAGCCTCTCCACTGCCGAGAAGGTCACCGCGATCTCCGGCCGCGGCGTCGGCATGGACGTCGTCCGCGCCAATATCGAGCGGATCGGCGGCGTCGTCGACATCGATTCCAAGCCGAAGCAGGGCGTCCGCCTCTCGATCCGGGTGCCGCTGACGCTCACCATCATCCCGGCGCTGACGATCAGCGCCGGCAGCCAGGTCTTCGCGCTGCCGCGGTCCGCGATCGACGAGATCCTGCGGGTCGGCGCGATCAAGATCGATCGGGTCGGCGACGCCGAGATCGCCACCGTCCGCGGCCGCCGCGTGCCGCTGGTCGGCCTCGCCACCCTGCTCGGCATCGCTGCCGACGTGGCCGACGAGGATCAGAGGATCGTGCTGCTGAAGCCCGCCGGCGGCGAGACCTATGCGCTCGCGGTCGATGCGGTCCACGATCATGAGGAGCTGGTGGTGAAGCCCGCCGCGCCTGCGGTGATGGCCGCCGGCCTCTATGCCGGCACCACCCTCGCCGACGACGGCAGCCCGATCCTGCTGCTCGATCCGTCCGGCGTCGCCAAGCGCGCCGGCATCACGCTCGCGCAAAGCGAGCTGCACCAGAGCCTGCATGGCGCCGAGGAAGAGACCGAGGCCGCGCGCGAGACCAGCCTGCTGCTGTTCCGGACCCTCACGGGCGGCCGCCGCGCGGTGCCGGTCATGGTGGTCGAACGGATCGAGGACGTGCCCGCCGAGGCGATCCGCTTCGGCGCAGGCAAGCTCCGCGTCGCGCTCGGCGGGCAGATCCTGCCGCTGGCCGGCTGCGAGGCGGCGCCGGCCGAAGGCAAGCTCCGCATCCTGCGGCTCACCGACGGCGCCTCCGAGCTCGCCTACGGCTTCGCCGAGGTGATCGACATCCGTTCGCTCGTGCTCGATCTCCATCCCGCGCCAGCGCCGGGCGAGGTCGCCGGCGTGGCCCTGATCGACGGCGAGCAGGTCGAATTGCTCGATCCCCACTGGCTGTTCGCCGCATGCGGCGACGGCGCGCCGGAGGAAGCCAGCCAGCCGGTCTGCGCCTTGCCCGAAGGCGACCCCTGGATGGACTCGATGCTGCGGCCTTTGGTCGAGAGCCTCGGCTACAAGATCGTGCCGGCGCGCGAAGGCGTCGCCGCGGACATCCTGATCCTCGCCGAGGAGAATGCGGAGGCGAGCCCGGTCAAGGCCGGGCAGGTCGTCCGCCTGCGTGCCCGGCCGGAGGCCGCCGCCGCCGACGGCAGCATCTATCGCTACGACCGCGCCGCTCTGATCGGCGCGCTCAGCCGCGGCGCAGCCAAGGGAGCCGCCAATGACTGAGCTGCTGCTGATCGCCCGCCTGGGCGGCCGCCGAATCGCCTTCCCGGCCGAGAAGGTGGAGGCCGTGGTCGAGCTGGAAGGCATCACCCCGGCGCCCTGCAGCGCGGCGCACGTTGCCGGCCTTGCCGCACTGCGCAGCCGCGTGCTCACCGTGATCGACGGGCTTGCCGCGCTCGATCTCGGCCGCACCGAGCCGGCCGCCGCGCGCGATGCGGTCGTCGTCCCCTGCGAGGGCCATACCTATGCTTTGATCGTCGAGGAGGTCGCCGACGTAGTGCCGGCCGATGCCGGGATCTCGTCGCTCGGCGCGCCGGTCGGCGCCGGCTGGGACCGGGTCGCGCTCGGCACGATCGAGGCGGGCGGGGAGCTGTTCCTGCTCGTCGATCCCTGGCTGCTGATCGCCGGCCCTGCGGCGGCTGCCGCCTGACCTCTTAAGATGATGCTTACCACTTACCTCTAGCGTGCGCCGGGCCTGCCTGATGGAGCGGATCGAACATGAGAAGCTGTCTAGTCGTCGATGATAGCAAGGTGATCCGCAAGGTCGCCCGCCACATCCTCGAAACCCTCAATTTCGCGGTCGACGAAGCGGAGGACGGGCGCGAGGCGCTCAGCCGCTGCGAGGCCGCTATTCCCGACGTCATCCTGCTCGACTGGAACATGCCGGTGATGAGCGGGATGGAGTTCCTGCGCGCGCTCCGCCAGACCGAGCTTGCGCCGCAACCCAAGGTGGTCTTCTGCACCACCGAGAACGACATCGCCCATATCAGGGCCGCGATCGAAGCCGGCGCGGACGAATATGTGATGAAGCCGTTCGACCGCGACACCCTCCAGAGCAAGCTCCAGATCGTCGGCGTCGCGTGAGCGCAATGCCCGCTCTTGCGCGACGGCGGCCTCAACAGCCTGCCGAGCCGCCGCTGCGCGTCATGATCGTCGACGATTCGACGGTTGCGCGGGCGGTGCTGTCGCGCATGATTGCGGCCCATGGCGATTTCGAGATCATCGCCCTCGCCGGCAGCGCCCGGGAGGCGCTCGACACGTTGCGGCAGGTGCGCGTCGACGTCATCCTGCTCGATGTGGAGATGCCCGGCGGCAGCGGCCTCGAAGCGCTTCCGGAGATCGTCCGCATGGGCAAGGGCGCCCGCGTGCTGATCGTCTCCTCGATGGCCGAGGACGGCGCGGAGACCACGTTGCGCGCGCTTGCGCTCGGCGCCGCCGATACCCTGCCCAAGCCCGGCATCGGCAATTTCGCCGGCCGCTTCAGCCTGGTCCTCGCGGACCGCCTGCGCCGGATCGGCCGCGCCGACCGCGAGATCGAAGCGGACGATGCGGACGGCGCGCTGCGGCTGCGCGACATGCCGGCCGAGCCGCTGCACTGCGTCGCGCTCGCCGCCTCGACCGGCGGCCTGCCGGCCCTGTTCGAATTCCTGAAGCCGTTGCCGCGCAGGATCGGGGCGCCGCTCCTCGTCACCCAGCATCTGCCGCCGATCTTCATGTCCCATTTCGCGCGCCAGCTCGCCGCCGCGTCCGGCCGTGCGGCGCGGGTCGTCGATGCCGGCGACCTCGTCGAGGACGACGTCATCCACGTCGCGCCGGGCGAGGCGCATCTGTGCGTCGAGCCTTCGACCGGCGGCGTCCGCGTGAGGCTAGACACGCGCCGTGTCGCCAGCGGCTGCCGGCCCTCGGCCGATCCGATGCTCGCCTCGGTCGCCGATGTCTACGGTTCGGGCGCGGTCGGGGTGATGCTGAGCGGCATGGGCCGCGACGGCCTGATCGGCAGCCGCCGCCTCGTCGACCGCGGCGGCGCGATGCTCGCCCAGGACCGGCAGAGCGCCGCGCTCTGGGGCATGCCGCGAGTCGTCGCCGAAGCGGGCCTGGCCTCGGCCGTCCTGCCCCCCGCCGAGCTTGCCCGGCGGATCGCGGAGCGCGCGTCATGGAGGTGAGCGACACGTCCCGGCGGATCCTTTCGAGCCTGCTCGAGGCGCGGACCGGGCAGCAATTGGCGATGAACCGGCGCTGGCGGATCGATACCGCGCTGGCGACGATCATCCGCGAGCGCGGCTTCGACAGCGTCGACCAGCTGGTCAGCCGGCTCGTCTCGGGCCGCGAGGCCGGCCTCACCGAGCAGGTGATCGAAGCCCTGCTCAACAACGAGACCTATTTCTTCCGCGACAAATTGCCGTTCGACCTGCTGCTCGGCGGCCCGGTCCGGCAGCTCGAAAAGGCCCGCGCCGCGACGCGCAGGCTGTCGATCTGGTGCGCCGGCTGCTCGACCGGCCAGGAGGCCTATTCGCTGGCGATGAGCTTCGCCGACGAGGCGGCGCGCTGGCAGGGCTGGACGATCGACATCGTCGGCACCGATCTCTCCCGCTCCGCGATCGGGCGGGCGCGCGAAGGCACCTATTCCCAGTTCGAGGTGCAGCGCGGCCTGCCGGTGATGCAGATGATCCGCTGGTTCGAGGAATTGGGCGGCGGCGACTGGCGCATCTCGCAGAAGCTGCGCGACAAGGTCCGCTTCGAGGTGCGCAGCCTGATCGAGCCGCCGCCGCATCCCGCGCGCTTCGACATCATCCTGTGCCGCAACGTCCTCCTCTATTTCACCGCGGAGATGCGGCGGCTCGCCTTCGGCCGGCTCGCCGAGGCGATGGCGCCGGACGGCACCCTGATGCTCGGCGCAGGGAGACCGTGATCGGCCAGACCGACCGCTTCATCTCCGACCCCGATTGCCGCGGTCTCTACCGATCGGCCGAGAGCCAGGCGGAGGACCGCTTCGCGCGCGCCCGCAGCGCTTGATTCCGGTTGA
>JAFAZM010000329.1 GCA_019239785.1 Sphingomonadaceae bacterium | reverse complement strand
CTTGCAGGGGAGGATTGGTTACAGCGCCGCCATGGACGATCTCAGCGCCCTCAGCCTTGCCGACATCGCCCGGCTGGCCGAAGCCGCGAAGCTGCCGCCGGTCGAGAAATGGCATCCGACCCATTGCGGCCACAGCGCGATGCGGATCGCGCGCGACGGCACCTGGTATCATGAGGGCAGCCCGATCGGCCGACCCGAGATGGTGCGGCTCTTCTCGACGATCTTGCGGCGCGAGCCGGACGGCGGCTTCGTGCTGGTGACGCCGGTCGAAAAGCTGGACATCGAGGTGGAGGACGCGCCCTTCGTCGCGGTCGAGCTGCGGAGCGAGGGCGAGGGCGCGGCGCGACGGCTCGCCTTCCGGCTCAACACCGGCGACCTGGTGATCGCCGGGCCCGAGCATCCCCTGCACTTCGAGGCCGGTCCGCACCCCTATCTCACCGTCCGCGCAGGCCTCGACGCTTTGGTCGCGCGGCCGGTCTATTACGAGCTGGCCGAGCTTGCGCTCGCGGAAGGGTCCGAGCCGGCCGGCCTGTGGAGCGACAGCGCCTTCTTCCCGCTCGAGCCCGGCGCATGAGCCTCGCCGCCTGCCTGCGCGACGCGCTCGAGCGCGGCCATCGGGCGAGCCCGGAGCTGCTCGCCGGCGACGTGCTCGACGAGGAAGCGGGCGGCGGCATCACCCCCGCCGCGGTGCTGGTGCCGATCGTCGACCGGCCCGAGCCGACGGTGATCCTGACCCTGCGCCCCGAGACGATGCGCAAGCATCCCGGCCAGATCAGCTTCCCCGGCGGCCGGATCGATCCCGGCGACGACGGCCCGGTCGCCGCCGCGCTGCGCGAGGCCGAGGAGGAGATCGGCCTGCCACCGGACCAAGTCGAGGTGATCGGAATCGCGGATCTTTACCGCACCGTCACCGGCTTCGAGGTGACGCCGGTGGTCGGCATCGTCCCGCCGGACCTGCCGCTCCGGCCGCATCCGGGCGAGGTCGCGGCGATGTTCGAGGCGCCGCTTCGCTATCTGCTCGATCCGGCGCATCAGCAGGAGCGCGTCGTGCAGTGGCGCGGGCAGGAGCGCCATTATTACGAGATCGAGTATCAGGGCCGGCGGATCTGGGGCGCGACCGCGGCGATGATCGTGAATCTCGGCCGCAGGCTGGTGCTGCCATGACGGCGTCGGAGCTGCGCCTGCCCGATGCGCCGTGGCGGACGCGCAGCGGCATGAGCCGGCTGCTCGCCGTGCTCGGCGCCGACGCGGGCGAGACCCGCTATGTCGGCGGCTGCGTGCGCGACACGTTGCTCGGCCTACCGGTGGCCGACGTCGATCTCGCCACGCGGCTGACGCCCGAGGAGGTGCTCGCCCGGCTCGGCAAGGCGCGGATCAAGGCGGTGCCTACCGGAATCGCGCACGGCACGGTGACCGCGGTCGTCGCCGGCGCGCCGGTCGAGGTCACAACCCTGCGCCGCGACGTCGCCACCGACGGCCGCCGCGCCACCATCGCCTATACCGGCGACTGGCGCGAGGATGCGGCGCGGCGCGACTTCACGATCAACGCCCTGCTCGCCGACCCGCTGAGCGGGGAGATTTTCGATTATTTCGGCGGCCGGGAGGATCTCGCCGCGCGGCGGGTGCGCTTCATCGGCGCGCCCTTGAGCCGGATCGCCGAGGATCATCTCCGCATCCTGCGCTTCTTCCGCTTCCACGCCCGCTTCGGCGCCGGCGCCCCGGACGCGGCGGCGCTCGAAGCCTGCGCGGCGCGCGCCAACGACCTGATGGCCCTGTCGCGCGAGCGGATCGCCGACGAGCTGCTGAAGCTGCTCGGCCTCCCCGATCCGGCCCCGACCGTCGCCCTGATGATCGCGCAAGGGATCTTCCGGCCGGTCCTGCCGGAAATCGTCTCGGCCGACCGGCTCGCCGCGCTGATCGCGGCGGAGACGGCGGGCGGAATCGCGCCCGATCCGATCCGGCGCCTCGCCGCCCTGCTTCCGCCCGAGCAGAAGGTCGCCGAAGCGGTGGCGGCGCGGCTGCGGCTGTCGAAGCGCCAGGCGAGAAGGCTGGCCTCCGCCGCGGACCCCGCGCTCGATGCGCCCGAGCCGCTCGCCTACCGGATCGGCAATGCGGAGGCGGTCGACCGCTTCCTGCTCGCCGGCGCGACCGGGATCGACCTTCTGGCACTGGAGGCCTGGCAACGGCCGCGGCTCGGCATCGGCGGCGGCGACCTGATCGCGATGGGGCTGGAGGCGGGGCCTGTCGTGGCGGCGACCCTGCAGGCGATCGAGCGGGACTGGGCGGCCGCCGGGTTCAGCACGGACAAGGCCGAGATACGCGGCCTCGCCCGCCGCCACGTCGATCAGGCGCTGCGGCGCCCCTGATCCCGGTCGCGCCAATAAGCGAGCGCCTCGGCGGCGGGCAGCGCCTCGGCATAATGGAAGCCCTGGCCGTAGGTGCAGCCGAGCTCGGCAAGGCCAAGCGCGAGCTCGGCATTCTCGATTCCCTCCGCGGTCGTCTCCATGCCGAGCGCCTTGGCGAGCGACAGGATGGCGTGGACGATCGCGGCCGAGTCGCCGTCGTCCATCATCGCGGAAACGAAGCGCCGGTCGATCTTCAGCGCGTCGATCGGCAGCAGCTGCATCGAGGCCAAGGAGGTGTAGCCGGTGCCGAAATCGTCCATCGCGACGCGGGCGTCGAGCCGCTTCAGCGCGTTGAGCGCGGTCGCGGCGCGGTCCGGATCCTTGATGATCGCGCTTTCGGTGAGCTCGACGGTGAGCCGCGCGCCGGAGATGCCGCTGGCGCCGAGCGCGGCCGAGACCGCGGCGGCGACGTCGTCGCGGCTGATTTGGATCGGCGACATGTTGACGCTGATCCCGATCTCCCGGGTCCGGCCGCCGCTGGCGCGGTCCCAATCGGCGAGCGTGCGGAGCGCCGTCTCCAGCGCCCAGCGGCCGAGCTGGACGATCAGCCCCGATTCCTCGGCGACCGGGATGAACTGGTCGGGCGGGATCACCCGGCCGTCGTCGTCGGTCCAGCGCGCCAGCGCCTCGAAGCCGGCGACGCGCCCGGTCTTCAATTCGATCAAAGGCTGGTAGGCGAGGGTCAGCCGGTCGCTTTCGATCGCGACGCGCAACTCGGTCTCCATGCTGAAGCGGCGGCGCACCGCCTCGGCCTGGAGCGGCTCGTAGATCTGGGTGGTGCCGACGCTCTTCGCATTCTTCAGCGCGAACTGGGCGTTGCGGAAGACCTCGTCGGCATTGGTGACGCCCTGGTTCAGGATCGCGCAGCCGATCGCGCAATCGACCCGGATCTCGAGCTCGGAAAGGCGGAACGGAAGGGTCAGCACCGCCTTGATGCGCTCGGCGGCGCGGAAGGCGTCGGTGGGGCCGCGGTCGAGCCGCATCAAGATGCCGAACTCGTCGCCCGAGGTGCGGGCGAGCACGTCGCTCGGGCGCAGCGCCGAGACGAGGCGGCGGGCGAAGGTGATCAGCAGTTCGTCGCCCGCGATCGCGCCCATGCATTCGTTGACGCGGCTGAACCGGGTCATGTCCACCGCGAGCACCGCATAGCTGCCTTCGCGGAAGCCGGGATCGTGCAGCACCGCATCGACCTTCTCGTTGAAGGCGAAGCGGTTGGGCAGGCCGGTCAGGCTGTCGCGCAGCATCTCGGTGCGCAGGCTCTTCTCGGTCTCGATCTGCGCGGTCTTGTCGATCAGCGAGACCATGCAGCGGGCGGGCTGGCCGGGAAGGACGGAGAGGCGGGCGAAGCGGACGGTGAAATGGCGGCCGCCGATGGTGCGGTTGTCGGCGGTGTCGAACTGGAAGGCGGGGTCATCGCCCTTCAGGAAGGCGGCGAGGCGGGTGCCGATCGTACCGGCGCGGAGCAGTGGGATCTCGCTGATCCGGCGCTCGCCGAGCCGCTCGTCATATTCGGCGACGAAGCGGAATTGCTCGTTGGCGCATTCGATATAGGGGTCGGCACCGACGGTGATGATCGCGGCGGCGATCGGCAGCGCATCGAGATAGCCCTGGCGGACGCTCTCGACGAGGCCGCGCAGATTCTGGGCGACGTCGGGCGTCACGCTGCCAACGAGCGTGTCCATCGTCTCCTGCTGGCCGCGCACGCGCGCCTTGGATCCCGCCATGACAGTGGCGATAGGGAAACAGGGTTAACAGGCCGTTGAGGATGATCCGCGGGTTAGCCGCAAAAAGCCTAGAACTGGTGGTGCTTAGCTGCAATCACCTTGTCGCTCATCCTGAGTAGCCGTTGAGCTTGTCGAAACGGCGTATCGAAGGACGTCCTTCGATACGGGCCCCTTCGACTGCCTGCAAGGCAGGCGCTCAGGACATGCTTCGCCAAGCTCAGTCCCTACTCAGGATGAGCGGTAGGATTAGCGCAGGCTTCTCTAGAATCCCTGGGGGAAGCCGCGCGGGGGCATGCGGCCGGCGGCGCCGCGGGCGGTCCGCCAGGGGTTGAGGTCGGTCTCGGTCCGCGTCCGCCCGCCCTCGCCGCCCATCGGCCAGGAGAGGCCCTCGGCGAAGCGGAAGGTGGTGGCGTCGGCGAGGCCGCCGTCGCGGTAGCGCTGCAGCTGGACGCCCTGGCCGCGGCCCATCTCCGGCAGCTCGGCGAGCGGATAGACGGCGAGCTTGCGGTTCTCGCCGAGCACCGCGACATAATCCTGCTCCGCGCCGATCGGCCGCACCACGCGCAGCTTCGCGCCGCTGCGGAGGTTCACGACCTGCTTGCCCTTGCGGGTCTCGGCGACGGCGCCCGCGGCCGGGGTGACGAAGCCGCGGCCGTCCGACGAGGCGAGCAGCAGCTTCTCGGCCGCGCCGGCGCGCAGCAAAGCGACGACATTGCCCTCGCCTTCGATGTCGACCATCAGTTTCACCGGCTCGCCGAAGCCGCGGCCGCCGGGAAGCTTGTCGGCGGCGAGCGTGTAGAAACGGCCGTCCGAGGCGGCGAGCAGCAATTTGTCGGTGGTGTGGGCGTGGAGCAAAGGAAAGCCGAGCTCGTCGCCTTCCTTGAACTTCAGCGCCTCGGCATTGGTCGGCTCGACATGGCCCTTCATCGCCCGGATCCAGCCGCGCCGGGAGAGGATGATCGTGACCGGCTCGCGCTCGATCATCGCCTCGAGCGGAATCTCGCGGGCCGGGCCGGCCTCCTCGACGACGGTGCGGCGGCGGCCGAGCGCGGTCTCCGGGCCGTAGTGCTCGCGCAGGGCGGCAAGGTCCTTCTTCAGCCGGGTGCGCTGGCGGGCCGGGGATTCGACCAGTTTCTCGAGCTCCGCCTGCTCCTTCTCCAGCGCCTGGCGCTCGCCCCTGATCTGCATCTCCTCCAGCTTGCGCAGCGAGCGCAGGCGCATGTTGAGGATCGCCTCGGCCTGGCGGTCGGTGAGCGCGAAGGCGGCGACCAGCACCGGCTTCGGCTCGTCCTCGCTGCGGATGATGCGGATCACCTCATCGAGGTTCAGATAGGCGATCAGATAGCCGTCGAGCAGCTCGATGCGGTCGGCGATCTTCGCGAGGCGGTGGTTCGCGCGGTTGACCAGCACCTCGATCTGGAAAGCGAGCCATTCGCGCAGCACCTGCCTGAGGCCCATCACCCGCGGCGTGCGCTCTGCGTCGAGCACGTTGAGGTTCAAGGGCACCCGGACCTCGAGATCGGTCAGCCGGAACAGGCTGTCCATCAGCAGGTCCGGCTCGACGGTGCGGCTCCGGGGCTCGATCACGATCCGGATCGCGGCGTCGGATTCGTCGCGGACGTCGGCGAGGATCGGCAGCTTGCGGTCGGCGATCAGCTGCGCGATCTGCTCGATGAGCTTGGCCTTGGGTACCTGGAACGGGATTTCCGAGACCACCGCGGTCCATGAGCCTTGCGGCCCCTTCTCGACCGACCAGGAGGCGCGGACCCGGAAGCTGCCGCGGCCGGTCCCATAAGCCGACGCGATCGCCTCGGGGGAATCGACGACCTTGCCGCCGGTCGGGAAGTCCGGCCCCTTCACATGCGCCAGCAGGGCCGCATCGTCGGCATTGGGATCGTCGATCAGCTGGACGGCGGCGTCGATGAGCTCGGCGACATTGTGCGGCGGAATCGACGTCGCCATGCCCACCGCGATGCCGGAGGCGCCGTTGGCGAGCAGGTTCGGGAACAGGCCGGGGAAGACCTCCGGCTCCTCCTCCTCGCCATTATAGGTCGGCTTGAAATCGACCGTGCCTTCGTCGAGCCCGGCCATCAGTTCGCCCGCGGCCGCGGTCAGCCGCGCCTCGGTGTAGCGCATCGCCGCGGCATTATCGCCGTCGACATTGCCGAAATTGCCCTGGCCGTCGACGAGCGGATAGCGGAGCGAGAAATCCTGGGCGAGCCGGACCATCGCGTCGTAGACCGACTGATCGCCGTGCGGATGATATTTGCCGATCACGTCGCCGACGACGCGCGCGCATTTCTTGTAGGCCGAGGCCGGATCGAGCCGCAGCAGCCGCATCGCCCAGAGCAGCCGGCGATGGACCGGCTTCAGCCCGTCGCGAAGGTCGGGCAGCGAGCGGGCGGTGATCGTCGAAAGGGCGTAGACCAGGTAACGCTGGGAGAGAGCCTCGTCGAACGGATGATCGACGACCTCATCGAAAATGTCACTCATGAGGGTGCGTTAGCAGGCGCGATTCCGGGAGGCGAGGGGCTATTGCGCGAGGTTATGATATAAAATATCATCATCGACAAAAGGCAATCAAGGGAGTGCGCCATGACCATGACCCGCCCGCGCCTGATCGCCGCAAGCCTCTGCCTGCTGCTCGCCACGATCGCCGGCGCGCTCTTCCATTGGAGCCGGATGCCGGCGCTCATGATGCACACTCCGGCGTCGGACATGCGAACCTTCGACGTCCAGCAGCAGGAAATCTCGCAGGAGCCGGTGCGGCTGCCGGCCGTCGCCTATGAGGCGCCGGAACAGATGGCATCCCCGCCGCCGCCGTCGCCGCCGGGGATTGCGGTAAGCCTGCCGCGGATCGCCTACACCTACGGCTATCGCTTCCGGCTGGACCGCGAGCGGATCGCCGCCGTGCAGGAGGCCCATCTCGCCGCCTGCCGTCGGCTCGGCCCGGCGCTCTGCCGGGTCACCGCGATGCGGCGCGGCGGCGCGGGCGAGGACGATCCCGGCGCGAATCTCAAGCTGCAGGTCGCCGCCCCGCTCGCCGAACGGTTCGGCCAGGCCCTGGTCGGAATCGCAAGCGGCGGCGGCGGCGACACCGCCGACCGCTCGATCGCGGCCGAGGATCTTTCCCGGCAGATGATCGACAGCGAGGCGCGGATCCGCACCCGCGAAATACTGATCCAGCGGCTCACCGCCCTGCTCCAGACCCGCAGCGGCAACATCGCCCAGGCGGTCGAGGCCGAGCGCGCGATCAACGGCGCGCAGGAGGAACTGGAGGCGGCGCGGGCGGCGCTCGCCGACATAAGCGGCCGGGTCGCGATGTCCGCGGTCGAGATCGACTATGCGCCGCGCGGCCCGGCGCCCGAATCGGCCAATCCCATCGCGGAGGCCTTCGGCCAGGTCGGTGCGGCCGCGATGAGCAGCCTCGGCGCGATCATCCTGATCGTCGGCGTCGCCCTGCCCTGGGCTGCGCTCGGGGGCCTGATCTTCCTCCTCGTCCGCGCCGTCCGACGCCGCCGCGAAGGCCTGGCCGAACCCGCTTGAGAGAAGGTCTTGCTAATCTCTACTGTTCTGGTAGAGTATCTTTCCAGAACAAACCAGAGAGAGGAAATGCCAATGCGCCGTTCGCTTCCCTTCCTTGTTCTGCTTCTCGCCACCGCAGCCGCCTGCAGCAAGTCGAGCCCGGACCGCTCCGCGCCTTCCCAGCCGACGATGAGCTCCGATGCCCGGCCGCAGGCGGCCGAATCTGCCGCCCCCGCCGGCCAGGCCAGCCGCGACGCCGGGCCCAATATCGGCGTCACCGCCGCACCCGGCGTCGCCTTCAACTATCGTTACGAATTCAGCCTGCCGCCGCTGCAGATCGCCGCGGTGCAGGAGCAGCATGCGCAAATGTGCGAGCAGCTGGGTGCCACCCACTGCCGGATCACCGGCATGTTCTACCGGGTCAACAATGCGCATGATGTCGAGGCCACCCTCGCCTTCAAGCTCGACCCGGCGATCGCGCGCCGGTTCGGCCGCGACAGCGTCGCCATCGTGACCGGGAACGCGGGCAGCCTGGCCGAGAGCGAGATCACCGGCACCGACGTGGGCACCGAGATCCATCAGGCGAACCGCTCGATCGCCGAGATGCAGGCCGACCTGCAGCGGCTCGAGGCGCAGCTGCGCCAGCCCAATCTCGATCCCGACGAGAAGGCGCGGCTGGAAGAGCAGGCGCAGCAGCTGCGCGAGCAGATCCGCGCCGGGACCGCCCAGCGCGACGAGGCGCAGGCAAGCCTCGCGACCACGCCGATGACGTTCCGCTACGTGTCGGGCGAACCGACCCTCGGCCAGTCGCTCAATGATACCGGAGACACCCTCCTGCACAGCGGCAAGGCGCTGCTGCTGGTCGCGATTGCCCTGCTGCCCTGGGCCGCCGCGGCTTTGCTGATCTGGGCGGTCGTCTTCTATGTCCGCCGGCGCTGGTTCCCGAAAAAGCCGGCGGCGGACCTGGAGGCGGGCTGAGCCTCTTTTCCCCTCCCTGCCAAGGGAGGGGATCAAGGGGTGGGTCGCGGGCGAGCGGGCTCGATGCCCGCGAGGACGCCACGGGAGCGCCTCGGCGGCATCGAGCCGCCTCGTCGCTCAAACCCACCCCCTTCCCTCCCTTTCAGGGAAGGGGCGAATCCTCACGGCAGCTGGAAAACCTCGTCCGGCTCGCGCCCCTTCTCCATCTCCACCTCGGCGAGGAGCCAGTCGCGGAAGGCGGCGATCTTGGGCTGGTTGCGGCGGCCTTCGGGATAGACCAGCCAGTGGCTGCGGCTGGTGACGTGGACATGGTCGAAGGGCTGGACCAGCCGCCCGGAGCCCAGCTCGTCGCGCCAGAAGAGCGGCGTCATCATCGCGATGCCGGCGCCGGCGAAGGCGGCATTGGCCTCCATCACCTGATTGTCGAGGACGAGGCCCGGATCCTTGGCCGCCGGCGGCGCTTCGAGGCCGAGATCGGCGAGCCAGTCCACCCACCAATCGTCCCGCGGGCTCAGCCGGGGGATGTCGAGCAATTGCTCCGGCCGGGTGAGCTCGTGCGCGCGGACGAAGTCGGGCGTGCAGATCGGGCTGAAATACATCCGGAACAGGAAATGGCATTTGAGGCCCGGCCAGTCGCCGCGGCCGACGCGGATCGCGGCGTGGAACTCGCCGGTCGAGAAATCGACCAGCCTGTTGTCGGTGCTGAGCCGCACGGCGAGGCTGGGGTGGCGGACCTGGAAGCGGCCGAGCCGCGGCGCCAGCCAGCAGGTCGCCAGCGTCTGCGCCGCGCTCAGCGAGAGCAAAGCCTGGTCCTCGGCGACCAGGCCGGAAAAGGCATCCTCCAGCGTCTCGAACGCATTGGCGACCAAAGGCGCGATTCGCCGCCCCGCCTCGGTCAGCGACACCCGGCCCTTGATGCGCGCGAACAGGGAGGTGCCAAGCCGTTCTTCCAACAAGCGAATCTGATAGGAGACTGCGGCCTGGGTCATCCCGAGCTCGGCCGCGGCCTGGGTGAAGTTCTGGTGGCGTGCGGCGGATTCGAAGACGCGCACGGCGGCGAGAGGCGGCAGGCGGGCCATCGGCGAAATATAAGCCCCCCTTATACCTACTGTCCAGCGTTTCGTTGGCGCAGCCAGCCCGGGCCTGCCATTTGGAGCCCACGCCAATCATGGCAGATCAGGAAGGGTTTCGAGATGCGTGACGAAATCGACGGCCGCATGTGGGTGGCCCATCATGACGCGTTCAGTGCCTGGGTCGTCCAGGCGGCGGCGGCGGTCCGGACCGGCCTCCACCGGCTGGCAGGCTGGGACGGCAGCGCCCACCAGCTCATCGCCTTGGCGGCGGCCTTCGCGCTGACCGCGCTCAACCTCAGCTTCGGCAGCAGCACCGTCTGACGCCGCCTATAGGAGAGACGACATGCGCAAGTTCATCGCCGCCTTGCTGCGCCTGGAGCGGAGCTTCCAGTTCGCCCTGTGCAAGCTCAACGAAATCCAGTTCGAGGCGCCCTGGAATCCGGCGCCGCCGCGCTGCGGGGGCTGAGGCCAGCGGGCCTGTCCCCCCTTTCCTCCCTGTCGCCACAGGCGATGGGGAGGGGGACCGCACGAAGTGCGGTGGAGGGGCCTGCTGAGTCCGTAATGCCCCTCCACCGGCTTGCAGCCGGTCCCCCTCCCCATGAGGCTGCGCCCCGCAGGGAGCAAAGAGCGCACCCTGCATTCCGCGGGCGCTGAAAATCCTCTATCCCCCGGCACGAAGCCGGGGACCTTCATGCGCCAGCTCTTCAAACCGCTTGCCCTCGCCGCCGCGCTGGCGCTAGCCGGCTTGGCGATGGCTGCCGAGAGCCCGCCACCCGCCGATCCGCACGGCCTGATGACCTGGCCCGATTTGCTCGGCCGGCCGCGGCCGCGACCGACCGCGACGCTCCATTACGGCGGCGACCCGCTTCAGCTCGCCGACCTCTGGCTGCCGGCGGGGCGCGGGCCGCATCCGACCGTGCTGATGGTCCATGGCGGCTGCTGGCAGACCGGGATCGCCGACCGCACGATCATGAACTGGATCGCCGAGGACCTGCGCCGGCGCGGCATCGCGGTCTGGAACATCGACTATCGCGGCATCGACCGGCCCGGCGGCGGCTATCCCGGCACCTTCCGGGACGCGGCCGCGGCGGCCGACGCGCTGCGCGCGCATGCGGCCGAATATCGGCTCGACCTCTCGCATCTCGTCGCCATCGGCCACAGCGCCGGCGGCCATCTCGCGCTCTGGCTGGCCGGTCGGCACCGCCTGCCGCAAGGCTCGCCCTTGCGCAGCGCAGACCCGCTGCGCATCCACGCGGCGATCAGCCTCGGCGGCCTGCCCGATCTCGAGGAAGCGGCGCGCTCGGAAAATGGCTGCGGCAACGAGGTCGTCGGACGGCTGACGAGCGGGCATTTCGCCGACACCTCGGTGCCCCGCCTCGCCCCGCTCGGCGTCCCGCAGCTGCTGATAAACGGACGCGAGGACCGGATCATCCCCGTCGCTTATGCCGAAGGCTATGCCGCGCCGATGCGGGCGGCGGGCGACGAGGTGCGGGTGCGGATGCTGGAGCGCACCGGCCATGTCGAGCTGATCGCGCCGGAGACCGCAGCCTGGGCGGCGGCCGTCGAGGAGATCGAAGGCGCGCTCCAAATGCGCCGCGGAGGAGCGCGAAGATGAGCTTCACCCTCGCCGAGGCCCGCGCCGCCGACGCGGCCGATCCGCTGCGGCCGTTTCGCGATCGCTTCCACCTGCCCCAGGGGCTGGTCTATCTCGACGGCAATTCCCTGGGAGCACTGCCCAAGGCGGCCGTTGGCCGGCTCGGCAGGGTGATCGAGGAGGAATGGGGCGAGGAGCTGATCCGCAGCTGGAACAGCCGCGACTGGATCGGGGCGCCGCAGCGGGTCGGCGCCAAGATCGCGCCCTTGATCGGTGCCAAGCCGAACGAGGTGATCGTCGCCGATTCGACCTCGGTGAACCTGTTCAAATTGCTCGTCGCCGCCGCCGGCCTGTCCGACCGAAAGGTCATCCTCAGCGAGGCCGGCAATTTCCACACCGATCTTCACATCGCCAGCGGCGCCGCCGACCTGCTCGGCCTGCAGCTGGAGATCGCGCCGCGGGCCGAAGTGGAGGCGCGGATCGGCGCCGACGTTGCGGTGCTGCTGCTGACCCACGTCCATTACAAGAGCGCCGAGCGGTTCGACATGGCGCGGATCACCGCCAAAGCAGCCGAGGCCGGAATCGTCACGATCTGGGATCTCAGCCACAGCGCCGGCGCGGTGCCGCTCGACCTGAACGGCGCCGGCGCCGAGCTCGCCGTCGGCTGCGGCTACAAATATCTGAACGGCGGCCCGGGCGCGCCGGCCTTCCTCTACGTCGCCGAGCCGCTGCAGGGCCGCCTGCTCTCGCCGCTCCGCGGCTGGATGGGCCATGCCGAGCCATTCGCCTTCACCGACGATTACCGGCCGGCCGCCGGGATCGACCGGATGCTCGCCGGCACGCCGCCGATCCTCAGCCTCGCCGCGCTCGAAGCCGGGCTCGACGCCTTCGAAGGGGCGACGCCCGCGCGGCTCTGGTCGAAGGCGAATGCCTTGTTCGACGTCTTCCACGGTCTGGTCGAGCAGAACTGCCCGGAGCTGGTCTGCATCACCCCGCGCCTGCCCGAGCAGCGCGGCAGCCACATCTCCTTCCGCCATCCCAATGCGTTCGAGATCTGCCAGGCCCTGATCGCGGCCGATGTGATCGGCGACTTCCGCGCGCCCGACGTGGTCCGCTTCGGCCTCACCCCGCTCTATCTCGGCTTCGAGGATCTCTGGCAGGCGGTCGACCGGATGGCGGCGATCCTGCGGGACGGAACCTGGCGCGAGCCGAGATTCGCGGTGCGGGGCAAGGTCACCTAGGGGCGGTTTGCCCTCGCGGCCCGGCTCCATTATAGAGCCGGCCTTCCCCGCCCCGCCCGAGGGGCGTCCCCGCCACGCAAGACGCCGGAGGCTCGCCTGCATGTCCCGCCGCCGACTGATCTACGAAGGCAAGGCCAAGATCCTCTACGAAGGCCCGGAGCCCGGCACGCTCATCCAATATTTCAAGGACGACGCGACCGCGTTCAACGCCCAGAAGAAGGGCACGATCTCGGGCAAGGGGGTGCTGAACAACCGCATCTCCGAGCATATCTACACCTTGCTCGGCTCGATCGGCGTGCCCACCCATTTCATCCGCCGGCTGAACATGCGCGAGCAATTGATCCGCCAGGTGGAGATCGTCCCGATCGAGGTGGTCGTGCGCAACGTCGCCGCCGGCACCCTCTCGACCCGGCTCGGCATCGAGGAAGGCACCCAGCTGCCGCGCACGATCATCGAATATTTCTACAAGGACGACGCGCTCGGCGACCCGATGATCGCCGACGAGCATATCGCCGCCTTCGGCTGGGCGAGTCAGGACGAGATGAACGAGATCGCCGACCTGGCTATCAGGGTGAACGACTTCCTCTGCGGCCTGTTCGCGGCGATCGGCATCCGCCTGGTCGACTTCAAGCTCGAGTTCGGCCGGCTCTGGGAGAACGATTACAGCCGGATCATCCTCGCCGACGAGATCAGCCCCGACGGCTGCCGGCTCTGGGACATGAGCTCCGGCGAGAAGCTCGACAAGGACCGCTTCCGCCGCGACCTCGGCGGCGAGGCCGAAGCCTATCAGGAGGTCGCCCGCCGCCTCGGCCTGCTGCCCGAGGGCGAGGCCAATGCGGTGCTCGACCTGGAGGAGCATCGGGCGAAACGGGGGAAATAGTCAGGCCGGCGCGCCGGACCTGCTAAGCGCAAACGCCGCCCGCTCCCGCACCGCGGGGCTGCGATCGCGCAGCAGGCGCTCGGCGAGGGTGCGCGCCTTCGGGATCGCGTCGAAATGCGCGATCAGCCCGCTTGCGGCGACCTTCCGCACCGCGGCGGTGCGATCCATCAGGCCGAGTTCGATCAGTCGAAACATCGGCAGCGGCCGTTCAATCGGACGCTCGCGCCATGCCGGTCCGTGGCGGAACAGCCCGAGCGACTTATCGATCCACTTCTTCTCAGTGCCTTCGGCCCAACTCGCCTTCCCCTCGAGCATTGCCTTGAGCACCATTGCACGGACCGCTGGCTGACGGGCGCGTTGAAACAGATCGAGCAGGAACCCGTCGAGCACCGGCCGCCGCATGGCCGCCCTTAGGATGCGCATCATCGGTCCGGTTGGGGCGGCGGAAATCGCGTCCGCTAGGGAACGGGCGACGTCCTCTCTCGCAAGCAGATCGGCAAAGCCCTCGGCTTCGCACCTCCAGCGGCGCCACGATTCGGTGCGGACGAGCAGATGCAAAGCGGCCGATGCAATGATCTGCGGATCGGTCGTTGCCGTCGTCCGCGCCAGCGTCTCGCGGGCCGCCCGCCTGACTTGCGGCACCCAGTCGTTGAGCCGGTCCACGACCAGCCCGACCATGAAGGGGGTCGATAACGGGCCGTCCAGCTTGTGCAGCGCCGCTTCGCGCAGATAGCCGCTGCTGTGACAGAGGAACAGATATTCGAGCCCAGGCGTGCGCGCGAGCTGTTCTGCGTGAGAGGCGTCGCTGCGCAGGAAATTGAACAATTGCGAGAGCACGCGCGTGGGCGCGACCTCCACAGAGGGCACGAACAGGCGCCCATGGTGTCGTACTTCATTGATCGACTGCGACAGGTTCCGCAGGGGCAGCATGGCCATCATCTCAACGGCGGCGCGGGCGTCATCGGCATCGACCGTCCCGTCCGCGAGACCGATCCCGATCGCATGAAGCCGGGCTCGCAGCGGCAGCGGCAGGATCCAGTTTCGATCGTGACCCATCCGCCGATCCCTAGCACAAGTTGCAGCCGCGCCCGTTTCTCGATTAGCTGAGGCCGGCGGCCGCTTCGGCCCCATTCGCGCGGAGCCGAGCTTGTTGCACAATCATTCGCACGGCGGCCACGACCATTCCCATGGCGCGCACCATCATCACCATCATCACGCGCCAACCAGCTTCGGCGCGGCGTTCGCGGCCGGGATCGTCCTCAATCTCGGCTTCGTCGCGGTCGAGACCGTCTACGGCTTCGCGGCCAATTCGATGGCCCTGCTCGCCGATGCCGGCCACAACCTCGCCGACGTGCTTGCGCTCGCCACCGCCTGGGCCGGCGCGATCCTCGCCAAAAGGCCGCCGACGCGGCGGTTCAGCTATGGGCTTCGCGCCGCCTCGATCCTCGCCGCGCTCGCCAATTCGGTGATCCTGCTGATCGCGGTCTCCTTCATCGCTTATCATGCGGTGATGCGGCTGATCATCCCGGACCTGGTCGCCGGGGGCACGGTCACAATCGTCGCCGGGATCGGGATCGCGATCAACGGCGCCACCGCCCTGATGTTCGCGCGGGGCCGGCGCAGCGACATCAACGTGCGCGGCGCCTATCTGCACATGATCGCCGACGCGATGGTTTCCGCCGGCGTGGTCGCGGCGGGTCTCCTGATCGAATGGACCGGCTGGCTCTGGGTCGACCCGGTCACCAGCCTCGTCGTCGCCGGCCTGATCTTCCTCGCCGGCGCCGATTTGATGCGCGATTCGGTGACGATGGCGCTGGCCGGCGTGCCCCGCCACATCGATCCGGACAAGGTCGAGGCCCACCTGCTCGCCCGGCCCGGCGTGGAACGGATCCACGATCTCCACATCTGGCCGATGAGCACGACCGAGCTCGCATTGACCGCGCATCTCGTCATTCCCGGCGGCTTTCCCGGCGACGCCTTCCTCGCCGGCTGCGCGCAGGAGGTGGAGCAATATTTCGGCATCACCCACGCCACCTTCCAGGTCGAGATCGGCGACGACTGCGCGCTGGAGGATCGGTGCTAGCTCACGGCGCCCGACATCCATAGACACCCCAGATTTCGGTGACGCAGCCGCCGCTCGCGTGCCAGCGCACCGACCAGAGCGTCAGGCAGACCAGCTCGTCACGGTAGAAAGTCGCATCGCTGACGCTGTCGAGGCCGGCCTCGGGCAACAAGCCGAACCCTTGCCGCCGAAGCTCGGCGAGCAGTGCCTCCACGCTCATGCCGATCGGGAAGCTGGCCTTCACGCGGGCGTCGAAGACCTTCTCTCCCTCGGCATAGTTTGAAGGAAGATCCCTGCCAATTTCGGGCGTAGGAGCCTTCCATCCCTGCGCGAGGCGCAACGCGTTCAGCATGGCGCGAAACCAGCGCATGCGGTCGGCTGTCTCACAGCGCTGCCGCGCTGGCAACAGCGTCGCAGCGAAGCGGCGCCAAGCCCAAATGAAAAGGCCCCGCCGAAGCGGGGCCTGTGGCCTCTTCGGGCCTCTCCTATCGGAAATTCCTAGCGCGAGCCGCCGGCGGGGCCGCCGATCGCGGCGGCGGTGTCGACCGCATTGCCGCGCTGCATGGCGATGAAGGTGCTGCTCGCCTGCAGGAAGGGGACCGGATTGACCGCGCGGCCGTCGATGCGGACCTCGTAATGGAGGTGGCTGCCGGTCGAGCGGCCGGTCGAGCCCATCAGGCCGATCAGGTCGCCGCGATGGACGCGCTGGCCGGCGACGGCGATGCGCTGCGAAAGGTGGCCGTAGCGGGTCTGGATGCCCTGGCCGTGATCGATCTCGACGAGGTTGCCGTAGCCGCCGCTGTTCCACTCGGAGCGGCCGACGATGCCGTCAGCGGTGGCATAGACCGGCGTCCCCATCGGCCCGGCCAGATCGATGCCCGGATGCATCGCGGCGCGGCCGCGGAAGGGATCGGAGCGGACGCCGAAGCCGCTGGTGAAGTTCACGCCCTGGTGGAGCGGGAAGGCGGAGGGAATGGCGACGACGCCCTGCTGGAGCTGGTCGAGCTGGCGCCAGGTCTGGAAGAGCTCGCGGAAGCGCGGATCGGCATTGTCGGCCGCCGGCACCGGCTCATAGGGGCCGCCCATGCCGGCCTCGGCATGCTGGAAGCGGGTGGGCTCGACGCCGAATTGCTGCAGGGCCACGGTGCGGGCGCGCAGGGATTGGCGGGCGGCGGCCTGGACGCGGCCGACGAGCTGCGCCTGCATCGTATCGACCCGGTCGAACGTGCCGGTCATCGCCCGGGCGGCGCGATTGTCGAACTCCGTCGCGGCCGCGGGCATGGCCTGGGCGAGCCGGTCGGCGTCGGCATGGCCGGAGAGCATCTCGGCGAGGAAGGCCTGGCGGCGCTCGAGCAGTGCGGCACGCTGGGCGGTGGCGGTGCGGATCGCCTCGATGTCGCTCTGCATCTGCGCGACCTGGCGCTGCATCTGGGCGACGTCCCCGTTCATCGTGCGGATCATCTGGAAGGTGGCGAAGGCCGACCAAGCCAGGACCGCGAACGCGATCGCGGCGACCGCCATCTGGATGCGCGCGCCGATCGTGAACCGGCGGAGGCTCTTGCCGTCGTGCAGGAAGACGTCCCGCGGCTTGAAGAATTTCTGGAACCTGGCCCCCACGCCCGCGTTCGCTCTCATCGTCGTCGTCATCATTTTCCCCGGTCGGCCCGCAGGCCGGCACGGTCACGCCCCCGCGACCGCTAGAAAATAAGAAGGCCGTTCGGCCCCGCTACTGGCGTTGGAAATTGCCACCCCAAACGCGTGTCGGGACAGTGTTAAACATGTTCGGGCGCGGCAACCCCCCCGTAGAATTCGCGGGACAGACCGGCTTCACCCCGCGCCGAGTCGTTGAAGGGCGGCTTCAGCGTGCCGCGGAAGTGGGTGCGAATCAGCTTTTGCCAGTGCGCGACCTGGTCGAGCCCGCGGGATTCGCAGAGGCTTTCGAACCAGCGGGCGCCGGCGGCGACGTGGCGGATCTCGTCGCGATAGATCCGCGCCAGGATCGCCGCGGAGCGGGCGTCGCCGGCTCGCTCGAACGACGCGGTGAGGCCCGGCGTGACGTCGAGCCCGCGCGCCTCCAGCACCATCGGCACGACCGCAAGCCGGGCGAGCAGATCGTGCGCGGTCCCGGCCGCCGCTTCCCAGAGGCCGTCATGCGCCGGCAGCGCGCCGTAGCAGGAGCCGAGCGCGCGCAGCCGCCGTTCGAGCAGGGCGAAATGCATCGCCTCGTCGGCGCCGACGCCGAGCCAGTCGTCGACGAAGGCGCGCGGCAGGCCGGCGCCGAACCGGCCGGCCATGTCGAAGGCGAGGTCGATCGCGTTGAGCTCGATATGGGCGAGCGCGTGCAGCATCGCGATCCGGCTGCGCGGCGAGCCGGCCCTGCCCCGCTTCGGCATCCGGTTCGGCGGCAGCAGCGCCGGCGCCTCGGGCCGCGCCGGCCGATCGGGCATCGCGACATCGAAGCGGTGCGCGAGCGCGCCGCGCCGCCAGGCGCGCGCCGCCGCGCGGGCGGTGCGCAGCTTGTCGCGCGGCGCGGCGCTGTCCAGCACCGCGCGGCAGGCTTCGGCGACGGAGTGCAAGCGCCTATTTGCCGGGCGTGTCGGCGTCGGGGGAAGGCGCGTCCGGCTCGGGCTGCGTCTGCGTCTGCGGCGGCGCGCGCGGCTGCGGCTCGGGCTCGGGCGCGATATGGGCCACCGGCTTCTCCTCGATCGGGAAGTCGGCATAACGCTCGACGTCCGGATGGGCGGAGACCTGACCCGGCGGCCATGGGGTCATCCGGATCGGCGGCGGCGGCGGCAGCGGCGCGGCGGCCTGCTGCACCACCGGCTGCGGCACGTAATCGAAATCCTCATAGGGCGTGGCGCCGGCCGCCTGGAGCGCCGCGCTGCCCTGGGCCCAGCCATAGGCCTCGGCGTAGCTCGGCTGCATCGGCGGCGGCAGCTGGTTGGGGTCGACCGCCTGGACCGGCGGTGCCGGGCCCTGGAAATGAATGGGATTGATCGCGCCGATCGCGCTTTCTCCCATCTGGACGCCGATGCCGACCGCGAGCGCGATCCCGATCATGCCCGGCCACAGGAATCGATTGCTGAGCATGGCCTTAAAACGATGCGGCGGCCGCCGCGTTCCGCGCCGGCGCCGGCGCCGGCCACTGCCGAAGCGAAGGTGGAAGGCGTGCATCTTCAGGGCAGCTCGCGCGCGGCGGCGAGGACCGCCTCGGCATGGCCGGGCACCTTCACCTTGCGCCAGACGCAAGCGACCTTCCCGTCCCGGTCGATCAGGAAGGTGGCGCGCTCGATGCCCATATATTTGCGGCCGTAGAGGCTCTTCTCGCCCCAAGTGCCGAAGGCCTCGCAGACGCTGCCGTCGGGATCGGTGGCGAGCTTCACCTTCAGGCCGTATTTGCCGGCGAACTTGGCGTGGCTCTCCGGGCTGTCCTTGGAGACGCCTAGGATCCAGGTCCCCGCTTTCTCGAACTCGGAGGCCAAAAAGGTGAAATCCTGCGCCTCGCGCGTGCAGCCGGAGGTGTCGTCCTTCGGGTAGAAATAGAGGACGAGCTTCTGGCCGCGGAAATCGGCCGGGCTCACGGTCTCGCCGTCCGCGCCGAGCATCGCCACATCGGGAACCAGATCGCCTTCGACCAGCATCAAACTGCCTTCACCCTGTCCCATAGATCCCGCACAATTTGCCGCGCCTCGGCGTGCGCCGCAAGCAGTTCCTCCCAGCTCGCCGTCCCACAGGCGCGCGCGACCAGAACGCGGGAGGCGGCAGGCGGCTCCGCGGAATCGGGCGAGACCAGCCGCAAGGTGATCAGCATGTGCACCAGCAGGCGGTGCGCGCCGGCCAGCTCCGGCGGCGCCAGCCCGGCCTCGATCAAGGCGGCGATCGCCGCCGGCAGGCGCGGGACGAGCCCGATCCGGTGCGAGAGCTGCAGGGTGTGGATGGCGAACTCCAGGTCGACGAGCCCGCCGGGCCCGAGCTTGATGTCGAACGGCCCGCGCGGCTGCTTGTGGCGGGCGATCTCCAGCCGCATCCGCTCCGCATCCGCGGCCACCCTGGCGGGGTCGCGCTCGATCCGCAGCACCTCCCCGACGATCGCGGCGAGCGCCGCCTTGTCGGCTTCGCTGCCGTAGACCGGCCGCGCCCGGGTCAGCGCCATATGCTCGAAGGTCCAGGCCTTGGTCCTTTGGTAATCGGCGAAGCTTTCCAGCGAGATGGCGAGCAGGCCGTCCTTGCCCGAAGGCCGGAGGCGGGTGTCGACCTCGTAGAGCGGGCCGGCCGCGGTCGGCACGCTGAGCGCGGCGCCCACGCGCGGGGCCAGCCGGTTGAAATAATCGGTCGCGCGGAGCGGCTTCGGCCCGTCCGATTCCGCCTCGTGGCTGCCGCTGAACAGGTAGATGAGGTCGAGATCCGAAGCGTGGGTGAGGACGCCGCCGCCGAGCCGGCCGAGGCCGAGGATGACGAGCCGCGCATCCGGCACCTTGCCATGCGCCTTCTCGAACTCGGCGATCGTAGCGTCGGCGAGCACCCGGATCGCCGCCTCGGCAACCCGGGCATAGCCCTGACCGACCGCGAGCGGATCGGCGCGGGCGAGCACGATCTGCGCGCCGAGCGCGAAGCGGGTCTCGTTCACCCGCCGCCGCACCCGATCGAGCAGCATCTGATAGTCCTCGCCGCGGCGCTCGGCGGCGGCGAAGCTGGCGGCGAGCGCATCCACCGGCCCCACCGGTTCGAAGGCGCTGGCGTCGATCAGTCCGTCGAGCAGCTCCGGCCGGCGGCCGAGCGTTTCGGCCAGCGCCGGCGCGTGGCTGAGGATGGTGGCGAGGATCTGGGTGAGGCCCGGCCGCGCCTCGAGCAGGCGGTAGAAATTGACCCCAGCCGGCAGGCCGGCGACGATGTCGTCGAAGCGGTTGATCGCGCGCATCGGATCGGGCGCGGCGCCGAGCGCGTCGACCAGGCCGGGCAGCATCGCCTCGAACGCCGCCCGCGCGGCCGGGGTGCGCAGCGAGCGCATCCGCCCCGAGCGCCAGCCTTCGATCCGCGCCCGCGCCTGGGCCGGCTCGGCGAAGCCCGCGGCGCCGAGCTGCGCCTCCAGGGCCTGGGGTTCGGTCGCCAGCCGCCGCTCCTCGCCGCCATCGCCTTCCAGCGTGTCGTAGAGCGCGCCAACCGCGGTCACGTGCGGGCGGAGCAGGTCGAGCAGGGCCGCGCCGCCGTCGAGCCCATGCAGCTGCGCGACATTGTCGAGCGCCGCCGCATCCTGCGGCAGGCTGTGCGTCTGGCGGTCGTCGACCATCTGCAGCCGGTGCTCGATCGTGCGCAGCAGGGGATAGGCGCGGCGCAGCACCGCGGCATCCTCCGGCGCAATCCGCCCGGCCGACTCCAGGGCATTCAGCGCGTCGAGCGTCGCCGGCACGCGCAGGGCCGGCTCGCGGCCGCCATGGATGAGCTGGTGGATCTGGATGAAGAATTCGATCTCGCGGATGCCGCCGCGGCCGCGCTTCAGATCGTAGCCGGGGCCGAAGGCCTGGCCCTGGGCGTAATGGTCGCGGATGCGGCGGCTGATCGCGCTGATCTCGCCGATCGCGCCGAAATCGAGCGAGCGCCGCCAGACGAAGGGATGGATCGCCTCGAGGAAATAGCGGCCGAGCGCCGGATCGCCGGCGACCTGTCGGGCGCGGATGAAGGCGGCCCGCTCCCAGGGCAGGGCCGCGGATTCGTAATAGGAGATGGCGGCGTCGACCGGCAGCGCGATCGGCGTCACCTCCGGCGACGGGCGCAGGCGCAGGTCGACCCGGAAGGCATAGCCCTCATGGGTGCGCTTCTGCAGGATCTCGACGACGCGCTGGCCGATGCGGAGCGCCGCCTGCTCAGCCTCCTCGCGGGGCCGGCGCGGCAGCGTCTCCGGATCGTAGAGGAAGATGAGATCGACATCGGACGAATAATTGAGCTCGCGTCCGCCGAGCTTGCCGAGGCCGAGGATGGCGAAGCCGCGCGGCGCCTCGTCCGGCGTCCGCTCGGCGAACGCGGCGGCGAGCGCGCGCTCGATCAGCCGGTCGGCGAGGCCGGACAGGGCCGCCAACAATTCGTCGAGCGTGATCATGCCGGCGAGGTCGGCGAGGCCGAGCGCCAAGGCGTAGCCGCTGCGGGACCGGCGCACCGCCGCCATGACGTCCCCGCCGCCTTCGTCCGCCGCGGCGAGCGCCGCGGCCAGGCCCTCCTGCGCAAGCTTTTGGGAAACTTGCGGAAGCAGCTCGAGCTGCATGGCGAGGAAAGGCGAGTGCGCCCGGACGCGCAGAACAACGTCGTTAAGGTTCATGAAACCTATCGTCTCATTCCTGCAACAGTGACGCCGCCGTTCCGTTCAGCAGGCGCAACATTTGAAACTGGAGTGGTGAACATACGTTAGTGTGGTCGTGAAGGAATGGAATTCGTCCATGAAGGCCATGGCCAGTACTTCGACTCGTCGGTTCGTGAAGGTGGCTCCGCCCACCGTTCACGCCGGCGTGGGCGACGCCCTGCGCCAGGCGTTCCGGATGGACGGCGAGATCCGCTCGCTGAGGATCTTCGAGGAGCTGCTGGAGCAGCTGAACTAGGTTTCGCACTGTCTGACAGCCGCTCGTTCCGCTTGCGGGACGTGGTGCGCCGTTATAGGGGAGCAACACAGCTCCCATCCAGCGAAAGATCCTCCGAATGGCCGCCAGACCCGCACTGCTCCTCGCCCTTCTGCTCGCCTCCGCCACTGCCGCTGCCCCCGCTTCGGCGCAGCCCGCCCCGGCCGCCGCCGCGCCGCAGAGCGGCGACGCGCGGCTGCGCCAGCTGTTCCACGACAGCGACGAGGACACGCTCCGCCGCAACCCGATCCAGGGCGTCTTCCGCGGCGACTATCGCTACGCCGCCCATCTCGGCGACTATATCAGCGACGCCTATTTCGCGGCCGAGCGCGCCGCCGCCGAGCACGATCTGGCGACGCTCCATGCGATCGACCGCGACGCGCTGAGCCCGACCGACCGCATCGCCTACGACGTGTTCAAATGGCAGCGCGAGAACGACCTCGCCGACCTGCAGCCCGACATGCTGGCGCTGACCGCGGTCCGCCCGCTCAACCATTTCTCCGGCTTCCAGGTCTTCTACCCGGTCTTCGCCTCCGGCCATGGCGCGGCGCCGTTCCGCAACGTCGAGGATTATGAGAACAACCTCACCCGCCACCGCGAGTTCGCCGAGGCGGTCGACCGCGCCATCGGCCGCTTCCGCCAGGGCCTCGCCTCGGGCGTGGTCGAGACCAAGCTCACCATCCGCAACGTGATCGACCAGCTCGACGCGCAGCTCCACGACGCGCCGGAGGCCTCGCCTTATTATGCGCCGGTGACGACCTTCCCCGACGCGGTGCCGGAGGCGGAGCGGGGGCGGCTGCGCGCAGCCTACCTGGCAACGGTCCGCGACACGATGTTCCCGGCGCTGCGGCGGCTGCGCGACTTCCTCCAGAACGACTATCTGCCGCATGCCCGCGACGGCGTCGGCCTCTCCTCGATGCGCGGCGGCGACCGTATGTACCGGCGCCTGATCGAGGAGAATACGACGCTGCCGCTCACCGCCGACTACGTCCACGATCTCGGCCTTTCCGAGGTCGCCCGCATCCGCCACGAGATGGAGGCGGTGAAGGAGCGGGCAGGCTTCCACGGCACGCTCGCCGAATATTTCAACTTCATCCGCACCGATCCGCGCTTCGCCCCGCCGAGCGCGGAATGGCTGCACGAACATTATCTGGAGATCGGCCGGCGGGTCGACGCCCATGTCCGCGACATCTTCTCGACCATCCCGCGCACCCCGATGGAGATCCGCCAGGTCGAGCCGTTCCGCGAGCGGACCGAGGCCGGCGGCTCCTACAACCAGGGCACGCCGGACGGCTCGCGGCCCGGCATCTTCTACTTCAACGCCTACGACCTGCCCTCGCGGAGGACGCCGGGGATGGAGACGCTCTACCTGCACGAGGGCATTCCGGGGCATCATTTCCAGATCAGCCTGGCCCAGGAGAATGCGGACCTGCCCGCCTTCATGCGCTTCGGCGGCAACACCGCCTTCGTCGAGGGCTGGGCGCTCTACGCCGAGACGCTGTGGGACGAGCTCGGCATGGAAAGCGATCCCTATCAGCGCTTCGGCGGGCTCAACGACGAGATGTTGCGGGCGATGCGGCTGGTCGTCGACAGCGGCATCCATGCGAAAGGCTGGACCCGCGAGCAGGCGATCCGCTACATGCTCGACAATAGCGGGATGAGCGAGACCGAGGTCACCGCCGAGGTCGAACGCTACATCGCCATCCCCGGCCAGGCGCTCGCCTACAAGATCGGCGCGCTCACCATATTGCGGCTGCGCGCCCACGCCGAGCATGAACTGGGCCCGCGCTTCGACCTGCGCGAGTTCCACGCCCAGGTGCTGATGAGCGGAGCGCTGCCGATGCCGGTGCTGGAGCACAAGATCGACGACTGGATCGCGCGGCGCCGGGCGGGGTGACCGGTTGCAGCCTGCGTCGAAGCACGGAACCGGTTCGTCGAATGCGGTGACCGTCGTCCGCGCTCGGCCTTTAGCAAAGCAAGCATGATCCGGACCCTTTCGATCCTGCTGGCCGCCATCGCCGCCGCCCCTTTCGCCATGGCTGTGCAGTCCGCACCCGCCGCCGCGGAAGCGCCGCTCGCGCCGGCGGCGGCGCGGCAGGTGGCGGAGACATTGGCCTCCGCGCTGGAGCGGCTATTCGTCTTCCCCGAGGTCGGCCGCCGCTACGCCGCCACGCTGCGCGCCCATGCCGCCGCCGGCGATTATGACGCGCTCGGCACCCGCACGGCCCTGGCCGAGGCGCTGACCCGCGACGTGCAGGCGGTCCAGGCCGAGGGTCATTTCCGCGTGTTCCCCGCGCCCGGTGCGCAGGGCCCAGCCGGCGGCGGGGCGGCGGCGGCGGCGCGGCCGGAGATCGAGGAGGCGCGGATGCTCGCGCCCGGCATCGCCTATTTGCGGCCGACCATCTTCAGCGGCTCGCCGGACGAGCTCGGCCGGATCGAGCATTTCCTCGAAGAGGCGGAGGCGGGCGGGGCACGCACGCTGATTATCGACATGCGCGTCCATCGCGGCGGCGGGCTCGACGAGATGGACGCGATCAACCGCCGCATCTTCGCCGAGCCGGCCCGGCTGCTGGTGATGGACACGCGCGCCGCCGCGTCCGCCCAGCTCCCGTTCCAGGAAGGACCGACCCTGCGCCGCGCCGACGCGCCGGCGGAGATCGTCCGGCGCGAGCATTGGGCGGTGCCGCGGGCCGGCGGCAGCCCGCTCCAGCAGGCGCGGGTGTTCCTGCTCGTCTCCGGCTATACCGTCTCCGCCGGCGAGCATTTCGCGCTGGCGCTGCAGCGCACCCATCGCGCAATGCTGATCGGCGCCGGCACCCAGGGCGCCGGCAATTTCGGCACGCTCGCGCCGCTCGGCGAGGGCCTCGCCGCCTTCATCGGCATCGGCCGGACCTACGATCCCGACACTGGCCAAGGCTGGGAGGGCGCCGGGATCAACCCGGACGTGGAGGTGCCGGCGCCGCGCGCGCTGGTCGAAGCCCTGATCCGCAGCGGGGTCGCTCCCGAAGAGGCGGAACGCCTCTCCGCCTCGGTCGCCCCGACCGGCTCGATGGAGCTGCGTCCCGGCCGCCCCGTGCCGCATCCGCGGCCGCGGCGGCCGCAAGCCTGAGCGATCGGCGGCTGCCTTCAACCCGGCCTGAATGGCGAGCACCCGCGATGATATGCTAAGGTGAAGTCCCTTTGGGGAGGGGCAGATCATGAAACCTGGCGATTTCTACGTCGGCGTCATCGATTTCTTCTCGATATTGCTGCCCGGCGCATTGCTTGCCGGAACCGTCATGATGGTCCGCCCGATCACGGGTCCGATGCCGCCATTGCTGTCCTCCGAGACCGCGCAGTGGGTCACCTTTGCTTTGGCGGCTTATGCGATCGGCCATTTCGCCCACTTGATCTCCAGCATCCTCGACCCGCTGTACGATCTTTATCGACCAGTCAGATGGCGAGACTGCAATCACGATCTGGGTCCTTTCCAATCAGCCACCACGTTGCGACGCAAACATTTTCGGAACAAGGCCCCGGTCAAGGAGGGCCGTCCGATGAACACGTTCAAATGGGCGCAGTCCGTCCTGATGCTCCGGGCGCCGGCAGCGCTAGCGGACGTCAACCGCTATGAGGCACATTCCAAATTCTTCCGGTCGATGGCCATCGTGCTGCCCGTTGCCGGTGGAGCAGTCGACCGGTTCACGAACTGGCAGGCCTTTCCCGCGGCTCTCGCATTCGCGGTCGTATCATTCGTTATCTACGCGAGTTTACGCTTCAAGAGTACCGAATGGGCCTATCGCTATGTCTTGGTCTTGAACCGGCTCGGCGAGCTCGAGAGGCGGAGGTCGGAAACGAAGGACGATGACCGATCGGAGGCGAAGTCCGAATGATTGCGGCGCGGGTAGACCGCCCGCTCTGGCGCTGCGAGAATTGCGGGCGGCTGTTCGCCAATCCCAACCAGAGCCATGCCTGCGGCGCGACGGCGCTCGCGGCGCATTTCGAGGGACGCTCGGCCAAGGTGCGGGCGATCTACGAGGCGTTCCGCGCGATGCTCGAAAGCTTCGGGCCGGTGATCGTGCTGCCGGAGAAGACGCGGATCGCCTTCCAGGTGCGCATGTCCTTCGCCCAGCTCACCATCCGGCGGGACTGGGTGCTCGGCCATTTCGTGCTGGCGCGTCGGGTCGAGAGTCCGTTGTTCGGCAAGATCGAGACCATCTCGCGCCGCAATCATGTGCATCATTTTCGGCTCGACGCGGTCGAGGAGGTCGAGCCGCTGCGCGAGTTCGCTCGGGAGGCTTATGCGGTGGGGCGGCAAGAGCATCTGGGCTGAAGCACTGAGGCGCGAACCCAGCTCGTCATTCCCGCGAAAGCGGAAATGACGACCAAGGCTGGGGGCGGCTTTACATAACTTTACCCGCCGCACATCGCCGCGACAAAGCCGGGGCCTAGCGACGGGGGCGGCGGGCGGCATTCGCTCCGCCCGAGCTCCCGACGAAAGGCTTCCAGCATGAAACGCACCAACGAAGAGCAAGATTCCGCCTCCGCGCCGCGGCCGGCCCGGCGCCTCACCGTCGCCGGCCTGATCGTCGGCATGGCCATGGCCACCGCCTTCGGTGGCGTCCGGCTGGCCGGCGCGCAGGGCATGATGGGCCATCACGGCATGGGCGCCCATGCGGCGATGGACCCGGCGGAGATGAACCGGCACGTCGACGCCCTGGTCGATGAGGTGCTTCCCGACGGCAGCGCCGAGCAGAAGGCGCGGCTGGCGGGGATCGTCCGCTCCGCCCATGCCGACATCGCGCCGTTCCACCGGCAGCTGCACCAGGCCCATGCCCGCGCGCAGGAGCTGCTGATGCAGCCCCATGTCGACCGCGCCGCGCTCGAAAGCCTGCGCGCCGAGGAGGTCCGCCAGCTCGACGCCGCCTCGCGCCGGCTGGTGCAGGCGGCCGCCGACGCGTCCGACATGCTGACGCCCGAGCAAAGGCAGCTTCTGTTCGCCCATCTCGGCCATGGAATGCACTGAGCGCTTTCGCTTCGCGTGCGGCACCAAGCCTGTATGACGGTCAGCTATCGCCTGCCAGGACCCGATCGGATCGGGCCCCGGCGGGCGCAGCGAAGGCGAGCCATGGCCCAGCGCATCCTGATCATCGAGGACGACGAAAGGCTCGCCGCGATGGTCGGCGCCTATCTGGCGCAGCACGGCTTCGCCTCCCGTCATGCGGCGAGCGGCGACGCCGGGCTCGCGGCGCTGCGCGAGGCCAGGGCCGAACCGTTCGCGGCGGTGCTGCTGGACCTGATGCTTCCGGACGCGGACGGGCTGGAGCTGTGCCGGGCGATCCGCGCCGATCCCGCCACCGCCGCGATGCCGATCCTGATGCTGACCGCGAAGGGCGACTCGTTCGACCGGGTGGTCGGGCTCGAGCTCGGCGCCGACGATTATCTGCCCAAGCCGTTCGAGCCGCGCGAATTGCTGGCGCGGCTGCGCGCGGTGCTGCGCCGGCCGGCGCTCGCCGCAAGCGCCGGGCCGCTGCGCTTCGGCCGGCTCGAGATCGACCGCGACGCGCGCGCGGTACGGATCGACGGCGAGGAACGCACGGTCACCGCCTATCAGTTCGACCTGCTCGCCGCTCTGGCCGAGCGCGCCGGCCGCGTGCTCAGCCGCGAGCAATTGCTCGACGCCGTCCGCGGCGCGGCGCCGGAGCCGTTCGACCGCTCGATCGACGTCCATGTCGGCCGCATCCGCGCCGCGATCGAGGACGATCCGAAGCAGCCGAAGCGAATCCTGACCGTGCGCGGCGCCGGCTATCTCTTCGCCCGGGCGCAGGATGGCTGAGCCCCGCCCCCGCGCCGCGCAGCGCCTCTACGTCCGCTTCTACCTGACGCTCGTCGCCAGCATCACGGTCGCGACGGGCCTCTTCATGCTGCTCCATTTCTTCTACGATCCGGAGCGGCTCACGACCTCGCCCCACCGCATGCTGCTGATGTTCCTGGGCACCGGCGGTGTCGTCGCACTCGCCGCCTATCCCGCCGTGCGGCGGCTGACGCGCCGGCTCGAGCGGCTCCAGGCGCATGTGGACGTGTGGGGCGAGGGGCGGCTGTCCGCCCGGGTCGCGGTCGAGGGCAATGACGAGGTGGCGGGGCTCGCCGGGAGCTTCAACCGCGCCGCCGAGCGGATCGAGGCCCTGGTCGGCGCGCAGAAGAGCCTGCTCGCCAACGCCTCGCACGAGCTGCGCTCGCCGCTGGCGCGGCTGCGCATGGCGGCGGAGCTGCTCGGCGAGCGCGCGCCGGCGCCGATCCGCGACGAGCTCGCGCGCAACATCACCGAGCTCGACCAGCTGATCGAGGAGGTGCTGCTCGCCAGCCGCCTCGACGCGATGGCGGAAGCCGAGCGCGCGCTGGAGAGCGTCGACCTGACCGCCTTGCTGGCCGAGGAATGCGCGCGCGCGGACGCGCAGCTCTCCGCCCCGCCCGTCTCCTTCCTTGCGAGCCGAAGCTGCTCCGCCGGATAGTGCGGAACCTGCTCGAGAATGCCCGCCGCCACGGCGCGCCGCCGATCGAAGCGATGCTGGATGCCGCCGCGCCGGACCTGCTCCGCCTCGACATTTGCGATCGCGGCCGCGGGGTCCCGAAGGCGGAGCGGGAGCTGATCTTCACCCCCTTCCACCGCCTGCCCGGCGCCAGCGAGGCGGACGGCGGCGTCGGCCTCGGCCTCAGCCTCGCCCGCCAGATCGCGCGGCGCCATGGCGGGGACCTGGTTTGCCTGCCCCGCGAAGGCGGCGGCGCCTGCTTCCGGGTGACGTTGCCGGTGATCTCGGACGCCTGACCCACCCTCGTCATGCCCGCGAAAGCGGGCATCCCGCTTCTCTTCTTCTCCCTTTTCTCCGCGTCTCCGCGCCTCTGCGCGAACCACTCTTTTGTTTTGCGCGCAGAGACGCAGAGGGCGCAGAGGAGAGGGGAAACAGCGGGATTCCCGCTTTCGCGGGAATGACGGAATAGGGGTTAAGCTTCCCGCGCCAGCGCCTCGGCGATCAGCTTGCGGCTGTTGGCGATGCCGTAGAGGGCGATGAAGCTGCCCATCCGCGGCCCTTGCGCGGTGCCGAGCAGGATCTCGTATTGCGCCTTGAACCAGTCGCGCAGGGATTCGAACGGGTGCGCCTTGCCGACCTCGTAGACCTCGGTCTGGATGGTCTCGGCATCGGCATCGTCGGGCAGCAGAGCGAGCCGCGCGTCGAGATCGCGGAGCGCCGCCGCCTCCAGCTCGCTCGCCGGGCGGTGGCGGAGCGAATCGGCGATGAAGTCGCGGAAATAAGCGAGCGCGAAGTCGATCAGCCGGTCGAGCTCGGGATGGCTTTCCGGCGAGGCCTCGGGTGCGTAGCGGCGGACGAAGCCCCAGAGCAGGGCCTTGTCGTCGGTGGAGGCGACCGCGACCAGGTTCAGCAGCAGGGCGAAGCTGATCGGCATCCGCGCCGGCGGCACCTCGCCAGCATGGACGTGATGGACCGGATTGCCGAGGCGCTTCTCCCATTCCTGGCCGGGATAGGCGGCCAGGAACTGCTCATATTCATCGACCGCCTTCGGGATGATCGAGAAGCTGAGCTGCTTCGCCTTCCGCGGATCGCGGTAGATGTAGAAGGCCAGGCTCTCCTCGGGCGCATAAGCAAGCCATTCGTCGATGGTGACGCCGTTGCCCTTGGTCTTGGAGATCTTCTCGCCATTCTCGTCGAGGAAC
>JAFAZM010000195.1 GCA_019239785.1 Sphingomonadaceae bacterium | reverse complement strand
GCGGCGGGCTGCACCGTGATCGACAATTCGTCGCTCTACCGGATGGACCCCGACGTGCCGCTGATCGTGCCCGAGGTGAACCCGCAGGCGATCGACGGCTATCGCCGCCGCAACATCATCGCCAACCCCAATTGCTCGACCGCCCAGATGGTGGTCGCGCTGAAGCCGCTCCACGCCGCCGCCGGCATCCGCCGCGTCGTCGTCTCGACCTACCAGTCGGTCTCCGGCGCGGGGAAGGCGGGCATGGACGAATTGTTCGAGCAGAGCCGCAACATCTTCGTCGGCGACGCCAGCGAGCCGGCTTTCTTCACCAAGCAGATCGCCTTCAACGTCATCCCCCACATCGACGCGTTCCTCGACGACGGCTCCACCAAGGAGGAGTGGAAGATGGTGGTCGAGACCAAGAAGATCCTCGACCCGAAGATCAAGGTGACCGCCACCTGCGTGCGCGTGCCGGTGTTCGTCGGCCATTCCGAATCGATCAACATCGAGTTCGAGCGCGAGATTTCCGCCGAGGAGGCCCAGACCATCCTGCGCGAGGCGCCGGGCGTCATGCTCGTCGACAAGCGCGAGGACGGCGGCTACGTCACGCCGATCGAAGCGGTCGGCGAATATGCGACCTATGTCAGCCGCGTCCGCGAGGATTCGACCGTCGAGAACGGCCTCAACCTCTGGTGTGTCTCCGACAATCTGCGCAAGGGCGCGGCGCTCAACGCCGTCCAGATCGCCGAGCTGCTCGGCCGCAAGCACCTCCGGAAGGCCGCTTGAGAGGTTGATAGCATGATGCTATCATTTGGTCGATGGCCGACGCTCTTCTCAGGAAGCTGGATGAGGATCTCCTCGAGGCTTATCGCGCGGAGGCGCGCGCGAACGGCCGCTCGCTGCAGGCGGAATTGCACGAAGGGCTGAGGCGGGGCCGCCCGCGCCGGCGCTTGTCGAAGGAAGAGCTTCTCGAGCTGTCGAAGAGCCTCACCGGCGCAGGGCTACTGACCAGCGACAGCACCGCGGACATTCGGTGGGACCGCGATACCGATGGCGGGCGTCACCTCGGCGAACCGGCGCGTCGTGACCCTCGTTCTTGACGCGAGCGTCGCGCTAAAGCTGGTGACCCGGGAGCCCGGCACCGCCGAGGCGCAGGCCCTGCTGACCCGCGACGAGGAGCGGATCGCTCCCGACTGGATGCTGACCGAGGTCGCGAGCGGGCTCGTCAAGAAGATCGGTCGACAGGAAATCGGCCGCGCCGGGGCGCAGGTAAGCTTCAACGCTCTGCCTTCGTTCATCGATCGCTTCGTGGCGACCGGACCGATGTTGTCCCGGGCGATCAACCTTGCGGCGGATGTGCAGCACCCGCTCTACGATTGCATGTACCTGCTCACCGCCATCGAGGAAGATGCTGTCGTCGTTACCGCCGACGACGGCTTGCTGACGGCGGCAAGGCGGGCGGGATTCGCCGAACGAATCGAGAGGCTGATATGGACGAAATGACCGGCGGCTGCGCCTGCGGCCGGATCCGCTACACCGCGCAGGTGGCGGACGACGAAGCGTATCTCTGCCATTGCCGGATGTGCCAGAAGGCGACCGGCTCCGTGTCGATCGCGTTCAAGAACGTCAAGCAGCACGAGGTCGCGTGGGAGCACGAGCCCGACTGGTACGCCTCCTCGCCGATCGCCCGCCGACCCTATTGCCGGGAGTGCGGCACCTCTCTCGGGTTCGCCTTCCCCGACAGCGAGAACATGGACCTGACCGTCGCCTCGTTCGACGATCCCTCCCGCTTCGTGCCGCGTCACCATTTCGGCGCTGAGAGCATGCACCGCGCGTGGCTCAACACCGAAGGGCTGCCGGAGAAAAGGACCGCCGACTACCAGCCGCTCGTCGACAAATGGATCAAGGGCACGGGGAGCTTTCCCGGCTAAGGTGCCGGACAGGGAGGGGCCGCCATGAAGTTCGAGCATCGCGCGGTTCCGATCGTCCTCCTCGTTGTGATGATCGATTCGATCGGCTTCGGCATCGTCCTGCCGGTGTTGCCGGGCCTGGTC
>JAFAZM010000014.1 GCA_019239785.1 Sphingomonadaceae bacterium | reverse complement strand
AGGAGATGAAGGACAAGCACGATTATCTCGCCACCTTCGGCGTCGACAGCGACGAGGACATCGCCCGCACGCTCGCCATGTTCGGCGGCTTCACCGAGGGGCTGCAGCTCTTCGCAAGCTTCGCGATGCTGATGAACTTCCCGCGCTTCAACAAGATGAAGGGGATGGGCCAGATCGTCTCGTGGAGCGTGCGCGACGAGAGCCTGCATTGCGAGGGCATCACCCGCCTGTTCCACGCCTTCGTCAAGGAGCGGGACTGCATGACCAAGGCGGTCCGCGACGACATCATGGACGTCTGCCAGAAGACGGTGCGGCTCGAGGACGCCTTCATCGATCTCGCCTTCGAGATGGGCCCCGTTCCCGGCATGACGCCCAGGGAGATCAAGAAATATATCCGCTACATCGCCGACTGGCGGCTCGGGCAGCTCGGCTTCGCGCCGATCTACATGGTCGACGAGCACCCGCTCCCCTGGCTCGCGCCTCTCCTCAACGGGGTCGAGCACGCGAACTTCTTCGAGACCCGCGCCACCGAATATTCGAAGGCCGCCACCCGCGGAAACTGGGGAGAGGTCTGGGACAATTTCGACAAGCGCCAGCAGGCCAAGGCGGCGAACGATCCCGACGGCGCCGCGAAGGGCGAGGATGAGGGGGATATGTTCTCTAGGGCTGGGGTGGCGGCGGAGTAATGGGGGCCAGCTCAGAGGAAATTGAGGGTCTAGCCGAAGAAATTCTTGCAGATATTGAATTGAGTCGCACCCCTCTAAATGTCGTAATGTTAAAGTGCTCGCGTCTCGCAAGATTTCTTGCGGATGACGAAAATTTGACACTATTCCGTTATGAGGCTGGCGGGTATCCTAGCTCGCCGGACGGCGTCGATGCACACGCTTTTGAACTAGGCCGCAAGAGTGGCCGAGTTAGGAAGGTAGAGCACAAAGGAGAAGTGTCCGAGCGAATGGATACTTCGTCAGTAGAAACTCTTGAGCAACAACTTGAGGCAGCTAAACTTGCGCTTGCGGCGGCGACTGATCGCGACGTGTCAGTCGCATCTGCGAATCCGACCCAATTTGTCATGGCTCCTCCCGGCAACGCAAACGAGAGGCGGGTACATGCAACAAATATAACTGAAATAGCCAAGAAGATCTCCATGAGTAGGGCTTATGCGCACGAATATGCTGCCGCCGCACTATATCAAATACGTTTTTCCAATGTCGCTTCCACGTTTTTTGACCGTGTCAGGAATGATATTGATCGAAAGATGGTTGAGCTAATCCCTGCAGGTATTCAAAAGACCTCATCCATTACTGACAACTTGCGTTCCGATAACCCGGAGGATTGGGCCAACGCGGTTCATTCGTGCCGCCGCCTTCTTCAGGATCTTGCAGATGCCTTATTTCCACCGCAGGAACCGCGAGTGAAGGGCAGCAAGTCGATACACCTAGGGCCGGACAACTACATCAATCGCCTAGTCTGCTATATTGAGGACAAGAAAGGATCGGGCCGATATTCCGAGATAGTGGGATCGACACTCGCTTATATAGGTGAACGCTTGGACTCGGTGTTTAAGGCGGCTCAAAAAGGCAGCCATGCCCAGATCGAATCTCGTGAGGAGGCAGAGCGGTACGTAATTTACACCTTTCTCACTGTGGGAGACATCATGGCACTGTAAAGAATGAATTACGGTGACAGGGCACAAATTTCGCGGGGCGCTAGGACTTATATTCAACTTGCACGCCGCTCCGCTGTTCAACGCGTTCGAAAATTTCGTAGTCCGGCGGATAGCGGATTAGCAACCTGCGCGAGTCCAGCCAAGCAACCTCGACCATGGGCGCGCCGGTCGGTCGGGTGACCGGCTGCCCGGGCTTCGAATTCCGGGGACGCGATCCCTAATTCGATCTAAGAGCCGCCCCGGACGGTCACTTTGAGCGTCTCGCTACCCTGGGAACCGAACCGCCGCCCCATGCCCCCATGCGCGCCGAAACTACCGCGCGCCCTTCGCGAATTCCGGGGACACAATACCTATCTCGGACTGCGGATTCCGATCGGGCCCCGCTAGCCGCGCGCCCAGGCGTAGCGAAGTTACTGCACGCGCTTCGTCCCCGCGCACGGCGTGAGCACCGCCGGCGCCGGTGGGCTGAGGTTGTACACGCCGTCGTTGCGGATCTCGATCGCGCCCGAGGCTGAGCGGCGCTGCATTACGGTGATGCAATACGCACCGGCACTGTTCCAGACCGTCTCGAATTGATCCCTGGGCAGGGCGATGCTGGTGCCGTCCCCCAGATCGAACGGATCGATCTCGACGGAATCGCGCCTGCCCTTTCGGCCCAGGCTCGCATGCGTGATCGGATAGCTGGCCGGCGCGAATGGCGCCGAAGAGAAGGGGAATTCGATCCAGTCGGCGATCCGGTAGGCCGCCTCGCCGCCGGCAAAGGCGGTGAGGAGGGGCACGCACACCAGCGCCATGGCCTTGCGGAACATGCTCAGCGGGATCGCCGGGCTGAACACGACGAGCAGAGCGAGCGGGATCCCGAAGGCCAGGCCGACGCCGCGCATGACGTTGACGAAGGTGGAACTGATCGGCGTTATCAGGCTCGTATTGGAGAGCAAGGCATCGACGCACAGCAGTGCGACCAGCGTCAGGCAGAAAATTCCCGCTAGCTTGATGCCGGAAACCCGCTCCGACGGAGACGGATCGCTCCAGCCGACGGTCGATAGGGCCGGCGCCGCGCTCGCCGCATTCGGCGGCGCCTGCAGCAACTGACCGCCCCGTCGCCCGAATCCGCCCGCAAGCGGTCTGCTTTGTCCTTCCACCATGCATGCCCCCAAGCTGCAGGCATGGTGTAGGGGCGCCGGAATAAAGATCAGGTTACCCGCTGCTCCTCAGATCGGCCGACTCCCCTTCGCCCAACCGGGCTGAGCTGCACTCGAAATAACGGACTCCCCGATTGACGCGTCGGATTGCGTAGGATATTTCCGACAGAATGGGTGATGCGAATTGCGGCCGCGGTGGATGCACGACTATCCTGGGGACGAGAACCCCGCGTATTCTGCTGCGTATTTACGCAAAAACCCGGCAGGAATGGACGGCCCCTGCCCGCCGCGTTCCTCAACTCGCGGCGGCACGCGCACGCAGCAGCTCCCCGGCCGCGCCGACCTTTCGCCCCTCGGCAAAGGCCGTCCGCCCGTTCACCATCACCAGGTCGAACCCCTCCGCCATCGCCAGCGGATCGACATAGGTGGAGCGCGCCCTCACCCGAGCCGGATCGAACAGCAGCAGGTCGGCCTTCGCGCCGGGGCGGATGAGGCCGCGGTCGGGGAGACGGAGGATCCGCGCCGGGAAGCCGGTCGCCTTGCGGACCATCTCCTGCAAGGTCAGCTTATGGTCGCGCACCACATAATCCTGGACCAGCTTCGCATAGGTGCCGGTCGCGCGCGGATGGCGCATGCCGGGGCCGCCGTCGGTCGAGAAGGCGACGTGGGGATCGACCAGCAGCCGGTCCTGCAGCGCCTGGTCCATGGTGAAGTGCGCGCCCTGGGCGCCCTCGGGCCCGAGCGCGATCAGGATCTCGACATAGGGCCGCCCCTGCTCCTGCGCGACCTGGGCCAGGGTCTTGCCCGCATAAGGCGGCGTCCCGAACAACAGAGCCTCGGGGCCGCCACGGCGGGTCATCCGGGCCTGGAGATGGTCGGCCAGCGCCTGCCTTCGTTCCCGCACCACCGCCGCATAATCGCTCGGCGGCAGCGCCCATTCCGGGAACAGCAGGGCGATCGTCGTGTAGCCGGCATTGTAGGGATATTCGTCCGCGGTCAGACGCACGCCCTGCGCACGCTTGGCGGCCAGATAGTCGAGCAGCTGGCGGGCGCGCGCCTCGCCATGGCCGAACACCACCTTCAGGTGCGAGATGTGCGGGCGGCCGCCCGGCACCGAGGCGATCAGCTCGTCGATCGAGGCGGTGATCGCATCGTCATTTTCCGAGCGCATGTGGCTCATCGCGAGGCCGTCATGGCGGGCGACGACGCGGCCGAGCGCCTGCAGCTCCGGCAGCGCGGTGTAGATGCCGGGCACATATTCGAGGCCGAAGGAGAGGCCGAACACGCCGGCGCGGAACTGGGCCTCGAGCGAAGCGGCCATCCGCGCCAGCTGCGCCGCATCGGGGCTGCGCACCGAATCCGCGACGCCGGCGGCGTGGCGGATCGTGCCGTGGCCCACCAGGATCGCGACATTGGTGTCGAGCGGCGCCTGCGCGACGGCGCGGCGCCAGGCGTCGGTGTCGGACAGCGGCCCCGTGTCCGGCCCCGGCCCGTCGCCGTCCTGGCCGAGCGTGACCGTGGTGACGCCCATCGCCAGATAGGAGTCGTAGCTGCTCCGCAGCGGATCGCCGTGGCTGTGCAGATCGATGAAGCCGGGGGTGAGGACGCGGCCGGCGCCTTCGACGATCCGCGCCCCGGCCGCGCGCTCGCGTGCGGACGGCCGCGCGATCCGCGCGATCCGATCCCCGACGACCAGCAGGTTCGCCAGCCGCGGCGTCGCGCCGGTGCCGTCGACGAGCATGACCTCCCGGAACAGGGTCGCGGCGGCGGCCGGCCGGGCCGCGCGCGCGGGAAGGCTCGCAAGCCCGCCGCTCGCGATCGCGCCCGCGATGAAGTGCCGCCGCGAAAGATCGTGCGTCATGCTGGTCCTTCCGCTATGGTCCCGGCCCGGCCGCGCCGCGACAGGACCAGCAGCAGCACGCCGGCGCCCGCGAGCATCCAGCCGAGCAGGGTCGTCAGCGCAGCGCCGACATAATAAGGCGTGCGCAGCGCGTCGCTGCCGGTGCGCAGCAGGTAGTTCGGGCGCGCGACCTGGAGACCCCGGCGCTCGAAGGCGTAGCGGACCAGAGGCGGCAGTCCGTCCTCCACCAGATAGCCCTGCTCACCGCCGTCGCGCCAATAGACGACGTCCCGGCCGGAACCGCCCTCCTCCCGGCGCTCGACGAACAGGCGCAGCGGCCAGCCCTCGCCGGTCTTGGCGGCGCGGAAGGCGGAATAGATCATGGTCCAGCTCGAGCCGCGCGAGCCTTCGTGGATGCGCAGCTCCGCGCCCTCGTCGATCGTGCCGGCGATGCGGACCTTATGGGCCGGAACGGGGCCGGCCGCGAGCTGCGCGGGATCGAACGGCACCGGGCTCTCGTAGCCGCCGCCAGGCTGCGCCTCGGCGGCGAGATAGAAGGCGATCGCGGCGGCCAGAGCGGCGGCGCCGGCCGCGCAGAGAAAGATCGCAAGCAGGCGCCGCGAGCGCCCCGCCTGCCCCGGATCGGCGGGCGGCGCCTGCCGCGCGCGCCGCGCCTCGCGGGCGAGGAACCAGAGGGCCGGCAGCGCGAGCAGCAGGCCGGGGACGAGCCCGGTCATCATCGGATCGTAGGAGCCGAACCGGTCCACCTCGAGCGTGCCGACCCAATAATAGAGCCCGGCCTGGGCGATCCCGCCCCAGACCAGATAGACGAGCAGGAACAGGAGCCAGAGCCCGCACAGCAATTGCCATCGTCCGCGTCCGCTCATCCGCCCCTCCCCCGCCTTCGCCGCATGGATAATGGCTCCGCAGCCCGGCGTCACGCGATGCGCGCCACATCTCTTCTTAACCTCTCGGCTGCTACGCCATGCGAAGGAAGGGAGGGTCTATGTCCCTGAAATCCATGCTGTTGCTGGTGCCGATCGCGGTCGGCGGCTGGTATGTGGCCGGCGGCCCGGGCGCCGCCTTCTCGCGCGACGTCGACCGGCCGCCGGAGGCGGTCGCGGCGGCGATCGCCGATCTGGACATCCGCCGCCAGCCGGGCGCGCCAGGCAGCGATCCGGCCGCCGCCGGCGGCGTGGCCCCGGTCTTCCGCCACGAGCGGACCGCGGAGGGGGTCGTGTTCACCGTCTATAGCGGGGACAAGGTGGCGACCCGGATGATCGCGCATCTCGAGCCGCTGGACGGCGGCCGGCGCACGCGGGTCTGGGCCGAGGTCGAGCGCGGCGACGCGCCCGACGCGCAAGTCTCGCCGGCCTTCCGCTCGACCGGAATCACCCTCGGCCTGTTCAATGCCGCGCTCGGCGACGAGCTGGACGATCTGGTCTCGCCGCCCAGGCGCAGCGCCGCCGAATGCCAGGAGCTGGAGCAGCAGCTGCTGGAGGCCAATGCGCCGCAGGACCGCAATCCGCTGCGCGCGATCGCCGCCGTCCGCGAGGTCCAGAGCGAGCTGCGCAATCGCGGCTGCGACACCAGCGCCCATGCCGACCGGCCCTTCCAGCAGGTCAGCAACCGCATGGGCAGCGCCCCGCCGCCGAGCGCGATGGGCGCGCCG
>JAFAZM010000144.1 GCA_019239785.1 Sphingomonadaceae bacterium | reverse complement strand
CCGGGCCGCACCACCAGCTCTGCTCCGCGCCGGTTTCATGGTCGACCAGGCCGAGCGTGTTCATGATCAGCCCCCCGGGGCTGCCGCCCTTCAATTCGACGGGCTTGGTCGGGTCGATCACCAGGAGCCAGCCGTAGCGATATTTCTCGCCGGCGAAGCGGTCGTCGATGCGCGGGAACTCGCCCATCATGTCCGTCAGCCGGGTGCAGCTTTCGAATTCCTCCGAGTTGGACGCGATGTCCACGGTCCAGCGGGTCAGGAAGCTTGCCGATTCGGGGCCGTTGAACGGCGCGCCGTCCACGTCGGGGAAGAAGGGGAACATGTTGTTCTTCGCCTCGGGCGTGTCGAAATGGATTTTCGTGCCGTCCTGGAAGGCGTTCATCACATGGCTGGCGAAGCAATTGCCGCGCCTGAACCAGCGTATGTCGTCGGCCGTGGCGCCCTCCCGGCGCGGCAGCACGCCGAGATAGACGGGCAGCTTGGTGTCGAAGCCGAAATGCGGCAGGCCCGCCCGCAGCCTCTCCCAGGAGGAGGTGATCGGCACGACGTGGAAGAGCGCGTAGTCGCGGGTGATCGCGAAGTCGTGCATCATGCAATAATAGGGGTTCTCGAACCACAGCTCGCGCTTCAGCACGCCGTCCGGGCTCACCTCGTAATAGGTCATGTCCCTGGTCAGCACGCCCTTGGAGGCATAGCCGAAGGCGATCATGTCGCCGGTCTCGGGGTCGATCTTCGGATGGGCGGTGAAGGTCCGCCCCGTCATCCCGCCGAAGTCGGTATAGCCGATCGTCTCCAGCGTGACCGGGTCCATCACCAGCGCCGGGCTGTCCTCCTTCAGCGCATAGAGCCTGCCGCCATGGACAAAGGCATTGGTGTTGGCGGTGCCGCGGATCCGGCCGGCGACGGACGCATCGTCGGTCAGCGGGTTGCGATAGGCGCCGAACAGGGCGCGGCCGGCCTCATGCTCCAGCTTCCATTTGTCGGTCCGCGCCCAGCGCTGCCGGAAATGGACCCGGCCATTCTCGAAGCGGAACATGGTGATCATCCCGTCGCCGTTGAACGAGATGTCGTCGCCCAGCAGCGGCGGGAATTGCGGATCGGGCTGAACGCGGTAGAAGGCTCCCTCCAGCGCGGGGGGAATCTCGCCTTCGACATCGAGGTCTGCAATATCCGCCTCGATCCGCGAAGGCGTATTGAAGCCGGTGAAGGCGATGGTTTGCGGAAAGCTGGACATGGACCTCTCCTTTCCGCCATTTGTACGCGACACGCACGATCTGTCCAAGCGGAGGATCGGCAGGGGGATGCAGATTTGACCAAGCCTAAAGTTGAGCTGGAGGTTCCGCCCGTCGACCTCGACGTCGGCGAGATCAAGGACATATTGGGCTTCCACATCCGGCTCGCTTATGTCGCGGTCTACCGCCACTTCATGACCACCTTCGCCGAGCTGGACCTGACCCAGAAGCAGGTTTCGGTGCTCTGGCTGGTCAGCGACAATCCGGGCGTCGCCCAGACCGACCTCGCCCAGCGCCTCTACATGGACCGGGCGACGACGATGGGCATCGTCAACCGGCTGCAGAACCGCCACTTCCTCCGCCGCGGCCCATCGCCCGAGGACCGGCGCCGCAAGACGCTCTATCTGACGCCGGAAGGGGACGAATTGCTGGTCCGCGCCAAGCAGGCGATCTGGGCGCACGAGCGCTGGCTGAAGAGCCGCTTCACCCAGAACGAGATCAAGACGCTGATGCGGCTGCTCGACCGGATCCACGAATAGCGCCGGCGCGCGCCCTTGCCGCTTATCCTCCCCATCCGTTTCGCAAACAGGGAGAATAGGCGCCTCTCCGCTTGATTCCCATGCTGCGCAGCATAGGATGCAACGCATACGATTCTTCGGGAGTGCGAAGATGGCGGACGAAGCGGCGCTGCGGGCTGAGATCGAGGCGCTGGCTGCGCGGGTCGGCCGGCTCGAGGACGTCAACGCGATCCGCCGGCTCCATTACGCCTACGGCTATTATATCGACATGTGCATGTACGACGAGGTGGTCGAGCTCTTCGCCGAGGATGGCGAGGTGATCTTCCTCTCGGGCATCTATCGCGGCAAGGCCGGCGCCGCGCGGCTCTACAAGACCTGGTTCCAGAACTTCTTCACCGGCGGCCGGCCGGGCCCGGTCGACGGCTTCCTGCTCGACCATTTCCAGATGCAGGACATCGTCACCATCGCCGACGACCGCGCCAGCGCCAAGGGCCGCTTCCGCGCCCTGCTTGCCGGCGGCAACCACGAGTCGCGGCCGGACAAGCCCGAGGGCCTGCCGCTGCAATTCTGGGAAGCCGGCCTCTACGAGAACGATTATGTCCGAGAGGACGGAGTCTGGAAGATCCGGAGGCTGGACTATCGCGTCCAGTGGCAGGCCGATTATGAAGCGGGCTGGGCAAGGCAGGAGGCCCATCTCCGCCCGGCGAGCATCACCTATCCCGAAAACCCGCTCGGCCCGGACGAGCTGCTCGACGAGGTGCGGCCGATGTGGCCGCAGCGCGCCCATGTCGAATTCCACTACGCCCATCCGGTGATCCAGGGGGCGCTGCGCTGAAATGTTTACACCAGTCGAGGGTGCCGTTCTCATTCCTCCCCCGAGGGGGAGGGGGACCGCCGCCGAAGGCGGTGGTGGAGGGGTATCAGCCTCCGGAAGCACCTTCGGACGCTGATACCCCTCCGTCGCGCTGGCGCGCGCCACCTCCCCTTTCAGGGGAGGAGTTGAAGGGTCGCGAGCCGTGGGCGGTTGCCCACCGGCCCGTGTTGCCTCTTCGATACACAGGCCGAAATATTATGCGTCGCGTCGTTTTCGCATTGTATGTTACACAAACATATATAGCATCCGATTCACCGTTGGGCCTTCCCCGCGCAAACCTGAAAAATCAGGGCGGGGAGGCGGCAGAATGGGAGGGGTTAGGATGAACAGGCTCGGTCTTCGCCCGCACGCGTCGCGCGCGGCCATTATTGCTTCCGCTTCGCTGCTCTCGATCATCTCCGCGACGCCCGCGCTCGCGGCGGACCAGCCGGCCCAGCCGGATCAGCCCGCGCAACCGGCCCAGCCGGCGGCAACGCCGCCGGCCGACAATGCGCAGGGCGCGCCGGACATCGTCGTCACCGCCCAGTTCCGTGAGCAGCGGCTGCAGGACACGCCGCTGTCGATCACCGCGGTGCCCGCCGCCTTGCTCGAGCAGCGCAGCCAGCGCAGCCTCGTCGAGGTCGCGAACCAGGCTCCGAACGTAACCCTGCGCCAGCAGGGCGCCTCCTTCGGCCCGTCGATCGGCGCCTCGATTCGCGGCATCGGGCAGTTCGACTTCAACCCGGCCTTCGAGCCCGGCGTCGGCCTCTATGTCGACGACGTCTATTATTCGTCGCTGACCGGCGCGAATTTCGACCTGCTCGATCTGGAGCGCGTCGAGATCCTGCGCGGGCCGCAAGGCACGCTTCAGGGCCGCAACTCGGTCGGCGGCGCGATCCGCCTGATCACCCGCCGGCCCGACGCCGACGGCGGGGGCTTCGTCGAGGCGACCTATGGCAGCCGCAACCTGATCGCCGTGCGCGGCGGCGCCACCTTCACCATCGCCGACGGCCTCTATGCCCGCATCGCCGGCACCGCACGCCAGCAGACCGGCTACGTCGATCGCATCGACTACGGCTGCTCGCACCCCGGCAGCGGCGTCACGTCCCAGCGGGGCGGCGGCGACTGCCTCGTCGATCATATGGGCGGCGTCGGCTATACCGCGGTGCGCGGCTCGCTGCGCTACCATCCCAACCCCGACATCGACATCATGCTGTCGGGCGACTACACCCGCGACAGCCGCACGAACGCCGCCGAGGTGCTGGTTGCAGCGCAGCCGCCGGGCAACACGCTCAACATAGGGCCTGCTTACGGCCCGCGGTTCATTTGCGGCCGCTTCTGCAACTACGCCCAGTTCAATCAGCCGGCGGCCACCTGGGCCGGGCCGGTTGCGCCCGGCTACCCGCTCGTGGCGACCCAGGGCGAGGACACGACCCAATATTCGGGCTGGGGCGTCGGCCTGAACGTCGATCTGCGCCTGGCCTCCTGGGCGCAGCTGCAATCGATCACTGCCTATCGCGCGTGGAACGATCGCTTCAGTTCGGACGACGATCTGTCGCCGTCGAGCATCGGCTTCGGCCAGAACCGCCTCCGCTACTGGTTCTGGAGCCAGGAGGCCCGCCTCAACCTGGATCTGGCGTCCACCCTCCAGCTGACCCTGGGCGGCTATTACAACGATCAGCGGACGACCTACTTCACCTTCCAGGACATTCGCTACGCGGTGATTCCGCTGCAGTTCATCGGCAACGATCCCGTCAATGCCAACAGCTGGGCCGCCTTCGGGACCGCGATCTGGCATCCGATCGATCATATGACGCTGACCGGCGGCCTGCGCTACACGAACGAGCACAAGGACTATACCTTCGTCCGCCGCAATCCGGACGGCGTGACGAGCAATCCGTTCCTCGGCGCGCTGAACGGCGTGACCGGCGTCTACGACGGCGACCGCGTCGATTACCGCCTCAGCGCCGACTACCGGTTCTCGCCGGAGGTGCTCGCCTACGCCACCTACTCGACCGGCTTCAAGGGCGGCGGCATCGGTCCGCGGCCGTTCAACCCGGCGCAGGCGCGGCCGTTCAACCCGGAAACGCTGACCAATTACGAGGTCGGCCTCAAATTCGACCTGTTCGATCGTAGGCTGCGCTTCAACGCCTCGGCCTTCTACAATCGATATAACAACATCCAGCTCGTCCTGCTCTCGTGCCCGCAATTCGGCGGGCCGGGGCCCTGCGCGCTGCCGCAGAATGCCGGCAATGCCCATATCAAGGGCCTCGAGTTCGAAACCTATATCCGGCCGACGACCGGCCTCACCATCGACGGCTCGCTGAGCTGGATCGGCTTCCACTATCAGTGCGTGAACATCACCGTGGTCCGCCCGCTCAATGCCGGCGAGACCGACTCCTGCTCATCCGATCCGTCGATTATCGGTAGACTCAGCGCGCGGCCGCCGGCGACCCCGGAATGGAAGTGGAGCTTCGGCATCCAGTACGAGATCCCGACTTCGGTCGGCTCGTTCACCCCGCGCTTCGACATGAGCCACCAGAGCGTGACCTCGGGCGGCGTCGCGGCGGGCGGCTTCGACCTGCCGGCCTTCACCGTCGCCAATGCCCGCCTGACCTGGCGCGACAACAGCCACATGTGGCAGGCGGCGGTGGAAGTGACCAATCTGTTCCGCGAATATTATTATCTGACCACGTTCGATCTGCGCGGCGCCGGCGCCGGCTTCGTCAAGGCGCAGCCCGGTCGCCCGCGCGAATGGGCTCTCACCGTCACCCGGCGCTTCTGAACCGTCCGGCCCGATTCGCACCTGGTCCCCGGCTCCGGCCGGGGAATTTTTTTGCGGTGCGTCACGCCGGACCAGGCGCCTCAGGAGACGGCGTTTTCCCCGGCGATTTTATCCGGCATGGCAGGGGTCCCGGCCGCGGCCTCTTCGCGGACCAGGCGCTCGACCAGGCGATTGAACAGGGTGACGCCCTTGTCGGCGCTGGTCGGCATGATTCTGGGGTGCGGCGTGGCATCGATGATGTGCTGCTGCGCCTCGATGATCGCCTTGTCCTCGGCAAAAGCCTGCGCCGCGATGCCCATGAGCAGGTCCCGCTGCTTTTCGTCGCCCATGTCGCGGCGGGGTCCCCAGGAGAAGAAGTAGCGCGCGGTCTTTTCGCGCATCGGGGTCACCGCCTGGCTGGTGAAGGTGACGCCGTGCATCGCCTTGCTGAGATCGGGGCGGCCGAAATCGAGCGATGCCGCAGTGCCCACCGGGAAGCTGCCTCCCGTCATCAGCAGCACGCCGGGAATGAGGAAATCGTAGGTCGACCAGCGGTCGGCAGGCGCGTCGGCCCGCATGCTCCGCTCGCCGACGATCCATTGCTCGACGCGAACCCCGCGCTCGATCGGGATCACCTTCGGCCGATTGCGGGCCCAGCTTTCGCTCGCGCCGAAGCTGTTCGCATGGACGAAGGAAAGGTGGCTGAAATCGAGCAGATTGTCGTTGATCAGCCGCGCCTCGGCTGCATAGTCCAGCTGGCCCTTGCCGAGAATATAATCGGGATCGTCGAAACCGACCGCGGGCGGGACCAAAGCGGGGTCGGCCTTCGCGGCGTCGCCCATCCACACCCAGATCCAGCTGTGACGGACCAGCGCCTGATAGGTCCGTACCTTGGCCTGCGGAGGGATGGTGTCCTGCCCGGGAATCTCCACGACGGCGCCGTCCGGGTCGTAGAGCAGGCCGTGATACATGCAGCGGAGGCGTTCGCCCTCGCACCGCCCCCGCGACAGCGGCGCCAGACGGTGGACGCAGCGGTCTTCCATCGCCACGACGCGGCCGGCGGCCGAGCGGTACAGGACGATCGGCTCGCCAAGGATGGTGATGCCGAACGGCACCTCCGGCTCGAGGTCCTGCTCCCAGGACGCGACGTACCAGGCGTTACGCGGATAGCGCATTCTGCGTCCTTTCCTTCGCCCCCCGGCTGAAGAAGGCGACGCCGCGATATTCGTAGCTCTCGCGGATCGTCGCGTCCGGGCGGCTGGTGTCGTGGAAGGCGGTGTGCGGCGCGCGCCAGGCGCGGCCGTGATCGGAATCGTGGAACTTGATGAAGACGATCTCGTCCGCACTCATGTCGGGGAAATACCACCAGCGATGGTTCGGATTGTGGTGGAAGATGGTCGCGGCGACCATGTCCTCCTCGCCCTCTATCTCCTTCCAGAGCTCGTCGCCCTCTGGCAGCACGTCCACGTCGACCTTGGTGTTGCGGGTGCCCTCCTCGTCGCCGACGCTGGAGCCGTCGCAGAGCGCGAGCGGCCAGCTTTGCGGCGGCGGGCTGATCGCGCGCCAGAAGCTGAAGGCGATGAAGCGGTCGTAACCGGGCCCGTCCGGCGCCGCCGCGGCGTAGAGCCGCGCGGCGAGCGCGTTCGCGGTCCTGGTGGTGAAGTCGACATGGGCCTCGGCCGCCGGCGGCTGCACGCCGGGGCCGGTCTTGCCGGTCGAGCGGACCATGCCGCCCATCGGCACCACGAAATCGGCGCCGGTGAGCGCGCAGGTCTTCGCGATCACCTCCGCCGGGTAGACCGCCTCGACCTGGGCCGCGTCGCGCCAATTGGTGACCGAGGTGTGGTGGTTCGAAAGGCAGAAGCCGTGCCGGTCGAGCGTGAACGGCTCCGGCGCCAGCCGCGCGTTGCGGACGGTGACCTTGTAGGGCGCGTAGATGCCGGTGTTGAGCTCCGCGCCCGGCGCCCAGAAGCGCCGGTTGATCCGCGAGGTCGGCACCAGATAGTCGATCTGCGTCTCGACCGCCTCTGGGGCGCGGGAGACGGCGCGTTCAGCGATGTCCATTCTTCGTCTCCAACTCCACCAATCCGCTCATCCTGAGTAGCCGGTGAGCTTGTCGAACCGGCGTATCGAAGGACGCACGGATTGGGGCGTCCTTCGATACGGGCCTTCGCCAAGCTCAGTCCCTACTCAGGATGAGCGGGCGAACGAGTCTTCCTGCCAACTCCGCTACCACGTCAGCGCCCCGCGCCGCTCGGCGAAGCGCCAGCCCTCCCCGGTCTTCACGAACCGGTCGCGATAGGTGCCGACCAGCGGCGGCCCCTCCTTGCTCGTGAACAAAAGGATCGCGCTCTTCGCCCGCGCCTCGGTTTCGCTCTCCACCTCCACGACGATGTTGGCGACGACATGCTGGCTGGTCCGCGGCGGGCGGGCGAGGAACGCCGCGAGCAGGGCCTCGCGCCCGACGATCGGCGCGTCGGGCGCGGTCGGCCGGGTCATCAGCCCGTCCTCGGCATAGAGCGCCGCCACCTCCTCCCAGCGGGCCTCGTCGTTGAGGTTCGCATAGAGGTTGATCAGGCGGGCGCAGTCCGCCTCGATCGCGCGGCGGTCCTCGTCGGTCATGAGTCGGCGAAGCCCTCTCGCGCGCGGCTGTTGTCGATCTCGATCGGCCTGCCGGTCACCGGATGCGGATAATGAAACGACACGATGTCGGTCGCCGGCCAGAGCCGCGGCGCCGGCTCGATCAGCGCGTCGGGGCCGAGCGGATCCTCGGGATAGACCGTCTTCGCCATCGGGATGAAGTCGATCGGCGTCTTCGCCCAGCCTTCGGCGAAGCTGCCGTGCCAGAAGGGGAAGTAGCGCAACGCCTTGATCTTCCAGACGCCGTCCTCCTTCACATAATCGTTCTCGTAGATGCCGCCTTCCCACCAGGCGCGCTGCTGCCCCTTGGCACTCTCGTGCAGGCCCGCCTGCATCGTGGAGCGGCCGCGGACCTTTGCGGTCTGGCGGTCCGGCGCGACGTCGATCACCATCTGGAGCTGGGGATGATCGAGCAGCCAGCCGTAGCGCGGACCGTTATGGCCGTCGGTGAAGGCGGTCTGGAAGCGCTCGATATAGAGCCGGCGCACGCCCGCCTTGCCCTTGTAGATGCCGCCGAGGAACCAGACGACGCCATCCTCGGCGAACAGGTCGACCACCTCGTTATACTGCGATTTGTCGATGAAATAGCCGTAGGTGTACTGGACCTTGCGGATCTCGCTCTCGTCACGCAGCCGGCCGACTTCATGCTCCAGATCGGCGAGGCGTTCGCGCAGGAGGCTGAGCTCGGTGGTATTATGCATCGCTTCGGTGGCCATGTCCTTCTCCTCAACGGGCGATTTGATTTCTGTCAGCGGCCGAGCGCCTCGAGGCGCGCCACCTCCTCGCGATAGGGCTTCATCGCGCGGAACATGAGAAAGCAGGCCAGCGGCAGCAGCACGCCTGCGGTCAGCAGCAGCGCCTCGCGCAGCTTCTGGGGATCGACGACGACATATTGCGCGACAAGGCCGATCACGAAGCTGCCCATCGCGCCGAAAAAGGTGAACATGAACAGGTAGCAGGCGGTGACCTGCCCGCGCATCGAATTCGGCGCGACGCGCTGGATCGCGGCGTTCTGGGGCACGGCGCCGGCCAGGCCGAACATCGCGCTGAAGCCGAAGGCGATCATCGAGCCCCAGCCGGTGGGCATGAGCAGGGCCGTGAGCGTGCTCGCCGTGGTGCCGCAGAAGAAGATGAACGCCGCGCGGACATTGGCGTCGCGATGGCGCCTCGCGAGCAGCTCGACGACGGTTCCGCCGAGCACGAGCCCTGCAAGCGAGCCTGCCAAAGCGGTGAGGCCGATGGCCGCGCCGATCTGGGCTTCGTTCCAGCCGAACGTGCGGATCATGAAGGGGACGCGCCAGAATTGCAGGCCGAAGACCTCGGTGGCGCTGAGCGCGAGCGCCGCGAACAGCGGATAATAAACCTTGCCGTTGGCGTGGATGGCCTTCGCCGCGTCCCAGCCCATGAACGTCACCACTTTGCGGGCGAACGAGGCGTCGGCCGGGGGCTGGGGAACGTCGGCGACCGGCGCATGGCGCTGCGGCTCGCGCACCGTCAGGAAGAACAGGGAGGCGAGCAAAGCCGGTGCGCCGATCCAGATCAGGATCCATTGCCAGCCGAAGATGGTGAGGCCGAGCAGATGGGACGGCGGCCATTGCACGGTCTTCGCGATCAGCATGCCGCCGACCACCGGCCCGATCGTCGTGCCGCCGATGAAGCCGAACTGCAGCAGCGCGAAGGCGCGGGTGATGACCTTGGGTGGAAAGGCGTCCGCGATCAGCGAGTAGGACGCGGGGGCGTGGGCCGAGCCGCCGGCCGCCAGGAACACCCGGCTGCCGACGAACTGCAAATAATTCTGCGCGAGCCCGCCGAGCGCGGTGACGAGGCCGACCACGGCGACGCCGCCGGCGAGCACATATTTGCGCGGCCAGATATCGGCGAGGCGCGCGAGCGGAATGCCGACGAAGAGGTAGCAGATGATCGACGCCGGGCCGGCGAGGAAGCCCAGCTGGGCGTCGGTCAGCCCAAAGCCCGCCTTGATCCGTTCGGCGAGCATGCCGAAGACCACCTGGTCGAAGAAGGTGATGAAGGTCGCGAAGGTTATCGCGAAGAGCGCCCAGTAACGTGCGGGCGACGACGGCCAGTCCTTGACCGGCGCAGCCGGCGCGGCCTGGAGCGCCTCTTCCGCGGCAGGCAATGCCCCGGTCATCCCACCCATCGCAGCCTCCTCTCCCGGCGGGCGCACCTGCCCTCGCCGTACGAACTCACGCCGGCAGCCCGAACGCCACCTCCCTCGACCTTCCCGCCAGCGCGAGCCGGTCTTGCCGCTCCGCCAAGCTCACCGGCTGCTCTCGCCGTAGCGCTCGGCGTCCATCCTGCGCCGCGCCTCGATATATCTGCCCATCGCCGCCCCGCGCTTCGCCTGGCCTTCGAGGTCGCTGTCCACCGGCGGCAAGGCGTCGAGCACCTGCTGGAACGCCGCCTCCAGCATCGGCCGCGCTTCGGGATAGGGAATGATGTAGAAGCGATTTTCGGCGATCGCCTCTTTCACGTGGCCGGCCAGCTCTTCCGGATCCATCCCCTGCGCATAGATTTCGTGCAGAGCCGCGATCTCGCGCTCGTCCACCTTGTAGCCGCTGTTGGAGAGATGGGCCGGGCGGGTGCGGATGGATTCGGCGATGTTGGTGCGGATGTTGGCCGGGCAGAGGACGGAGACGCCGATCCCCTTGTCCTTCAGCGCGTCGCGCATCGCCATACTGATCCCGTGCACCGCGAACTTGGAGGCGGAATAGATGCCGGCGCCGCTGTTGGCGAAGAAGCAGCCCAGGGAGGCGGTGTTGACGATATGGCCGCCCTCGCCATGGGCGAGCATCCGCGGCACCCAGGACTGCATCGAATTGACGACGCCCCACCAGTTCACCCCGAAGATCCAGTCGTAATCGTCATAGCTGGCCTGCTCGAGCGGGCCGAAGATCGAGACGCCGGCGGTGTTGAACAGGAGGTGGAGCGGTCCGAAGACGCGCTCCGCCTCGTCCGCGGCGGCGGCGAAGGCGGCGCGGTCCGAAATGTCGAGCTGGATGCCGTGCGCCCGGATCCCGCGCGCCTTCAATTCCTCCAGCGCGGCGCCGATCGCTTCGTGCCGGATGTCGGCGATGACGACGTTGCAGCCGGCATCGCCGAAGACTTTCGCCTGGCCGAGGCCGGCGCCCGAGGCGCCGCCGGTGATGAACGCGGTCTTGCCCCGATAGTCCATCTCAATAGCCCACGGTGAAGCGCTGGCGGGAATGTTGCGGCCGCTCGAGCTCGTCGAGCATGGCGATTGCATAATCCTCGTAGCTGATATGGCTCTTGCCCTCGGCGTCGGAGAGCAGTTCGTTCCGGCCGAGCCGGAATTTGCCGGTCCGCTCGCCGGGGCCGAAGAAAACCGAGGGCGACAGGTAGGTCCAGTCGAGATCGTGCTTCCGGCCGATCCGGGTGAGCGCCTGGCGCGCCGGCTCGGCCTCAACCTTGATGAAGTCCGGGAAGCCCTCGGTGTCGATCAGCTGCAGGCCGGGCGCGACGTAGAGCGACGCGGCGCCGCCGACGATCAGCAGCCGTTTCGCGCCCTTCAGCGCATCGAGCATCGCCTCGACGTCGAGATCCTGGAACTTGACCGAGAGCACCACCGCGTCGGCGCCCTCGATCGCCCTGGCAATGCCGGTCTTGTCGCGCAGGTCGGCCTGGACGGCAGTCACGCCGGGCTGGGCATCGATCTTCGAGGCGTCGCGGGCGATCGCGATCACCTCATGCCCGCGGCTGAGGGCCTCCGCGGCGATGCGCCGGCCGACATTGCCGCTGGCGCCGATCAAAGCGATCTTCATCCGCCTCTCCTCCCGCGCTCGAAGTCCGCCCTTCCGTCAGGCAAGCTCCGGCTGCTGCGTTCGCCAGCTCGTGTCGGCGTAATTCTTGCGCGCGGTCTCGGCATAGGGGACCGGGCTGACGATCGCCCTGAGCTCGGTCTGGACATGCGGCTCGACGGTGAGCTTGCGGGTGCCGCCATCGGGCTCGCCCCAGACCAGGGTCACTTCGGTGCCGGGCTCCGCTACATCAGGATCCAAGATGGCGAGGGTCAGCATCCTGCCCTCGTTGAACGAATAGCCGATCCAGGTCGAAAGCCCGACCTGCCGGCCGTCCGCCTTCACGATGTCGAACGGATGCATCGCGTAAACGGCCGACGGGAAATCCATATATTTGGGCTTGTCGCCCTTGTTCAGCATGCCGGCCCAGACCCGCGCGACGTCCTCATTCTCCAGCGCCAGCGTCACCTTCTTGCGGTGCGGCCCATCGGCCTTCCGCTCGAGCGCCTCGCGGCCGATGAACGCATGGTCGAACTTGACGAAGAAGCCGTAGCCGAGGTCCCAGGGGGTGAGGTAATAATCCTCGATATTGCCGACGAAGCTGCCGCCGATCGAGGCCTTGGCGGGATAGGAGTTCGGCCCGAGCCATTCGCGGAAGGCGCGCGTGCCCTCGCCGGTATAGACGGCCGGAAGCGGGGAGGGGATCCAGCCCGATTCCAGCGTGTTCGAGCTGTAGGCCCGGCCGCCGACCGCGCGGATGCCGAACTCCCGGCCGGCTTCCATCAGGGCGGTGCGGACCGCCTCGCCGTCGTCCCAGGGGCCGAAGAATTCGAAGCCCGGCTGGCCGGCCATGCCGTGGCGGAGCGCGCGGACATTCTTTCCGGCGATCTCGACGGTCGTCATGTTGAAGAATTTGAGGTCCGGCGGGGTGCGGCCCAGGGCCTTCTCGATGGCCTGCATCGCGTTCGGGCCCTGGATCTGGAAGCGGTAGGTCTTGCGCCGCCCGTCGCTGCGCAAGGCGGTTCGCTCGTCGCGCTCGACCGTGACGTTCCAATCGCCGGTCGCGGCATGGAACTCGACCCATTCGATCACCGGCGCGCGGCCGACCAGGTTGAAGCTGTTCTCGGCGAGGTAGAAGAGGATGACGTCGCCGATCACGAAGCCTTCCGGCGTCACCGGCACGAACTGCTTGGCCTTGTCCGGCACGAAGCCCTTGAAGCTGTTGATGCCGAGATGGTTCAGCATCGCGAAGGCGTCCGGCCCCTCCACCGCCAGATCCACCATATGGTAGGATTGGTTGTAGAGCACGCATGTGTGCTGCCAGGCCCACTGCTCGTCGCGCCAGTTGCTGTACTCGGCGGGGACGCCGGGATAGGCGTTCGGGCCGGTCTGCTGGTTGCGCAGGAACTCGACGATATCGCCGGCGGATCGCAGCAGGGATTCGAGGCTGTCGGCTGTCATCTCATCCTCTCGAACGACACCCGTCTGCGCGGGCCTTTGCCCATAGGCATAGCCCCTGCCCGGGCGTTTGAGAAGGTGTGTTACACATACAAATTTTCGCCAATCCTCCCCTTTCAGGGGAGGATCAGGTTGGTCTTGCGAAACCTATTCCGCGGCGATCCGCGTGCCCTCCTGCTC
>JAFAZM010000067.1 GCA_019239785.1 Sphingomonadaceae bacterium | reverse complement strand
ATGACCAGCCCGACCCCGACACCGACCACGCCCGCGGGCAAGGCGCGCACCTGCATCGCCGCCCGCTGGATCGTGTAGCGGGGCGCGAAGTGCAGCATCATGCCGAGCAGGATCAACCCGAGCAGCATCGGCGTCAGCATCAGCGAGGCGCCGCCGCCGAACATGCCGCCGAGGAAGCTCAGGGCGACATCGAAGCTGCTCGCGCGGAAGAAGATCCAGCCGAGCAGGACGATGTGGAAGGTGATCAGGATGCCCGCCCAATTCGGCAGCGTCCCCCATTGCCTGGGCTTATATTCGCGCCACAGCCGCTCGGCGACGAGCACGCCGCCGTGCAGCGCGCCCCAGATCACGAAATTCCAGCTCGCCCCGTGCCAGAGCCCGCCGAGCAGCATCGTCGCCATCAGCGAGAAGCAGAGCCGCTTCAGCCCGTGGCGGGAACCACCGAGCGAGACGTAGAGATAGTCGCGCAGCCAGCTCGACAGGCTGATATGCCAGCGCCGCCAGAAGTCCTGCAGCGAGCTGGCGCGATAGGGCTGGTTGAAATTGTGCGGGAAGCGGTAGCCGAGCAAAGCCGCGATCCCGATCGCCATGTCGCTGTAAGCGGAGAAGTCGCAATAGATCTGGACGGCATAGCCATAGGCCGCCGCGACCAGGTCGAGGCTGGAATGCGCGCTCGGATCGAAGAAGACATTGTCGACCAGGCCGGTGGCGAGCTCGGAGGCGATCACCGCCTTCTTGAACAGGCCCCAGACGATCAGCGCCAGGCCGGTCGCCGCCATGCCGCGGGTCAGTTCGGGCACGCGCTGAAATTGCGGGATCAGATGCGAGGCACGCACGATCGGCCCCGCGACCAGATGCGGGAAGAAGCTCATCAGCAGGGTCATGTCGAGCAGGGTCGCCGGCCTGGTCTGCCGGCGATAGATGTCGATCAGATAGGACATGCCCTGGAAGGTGAAGAAGGAGATGCCGACCGGGAGCACCACCTGCATGATCGCGAGATCCCGCTCCCAGCCGAGCAGGTGCAGCAGCTCCTCCACCTGCACCATGAAGAAGCCGTAATATTTGAAGAAGCCGAGCACTGTGAGATTGGCGGCGACGCCCGCTGCGACCCAGAAGGTGCGCAGCCGCTGGCTCCCGTCGGCCGCCAGGATCATCCGCGCGGCGCCCCAATTAAGGATGCCGCTGGCGATCAGCAAAGCGACGAAGCGCAGGTCCCACCAGCCGTAGAAGATCCAGGAGGCGACCAGGAGGGCGATCTTGCGCCATTCGTTGCTGCCGCGCAGCAGCCAGGCCGCGCTGTAGACCGACAGGAAGAAGAGGCCGAAGGTCAACGTGGGGAACAGCATCTCAACGCCCCCTTCCCTCGGCGTCGCCCGCCGGCTCCAGCTCCAGCGCGCGGGCGATGTCGGCATCGAGCATCGCGCCGATCCGGTCGCCGCCGCTGCGGGTGAAATGGACATGGTCGCCGCGCATCTCGTCCGAGGCGCGCCAGGCCGAGGAGGCGCAGCGTCCGCCCATCGCCGCCGCCCAGTCCCAGAAGGCGAGACGCAGCTCCCGGGCGACGCGCAGCTGCCGCGCCCGCACCGCGCCGAGCCCGGCCGGGACCGACCAGCCGTCGCCGCAGGCGCCGGCGAGCCCGGCCGGCTGGCGGGCCGCGGCGTCGGGCGGGCCGAGCAGGAGGATCGGAACGTCGTGCCCGGCGAGCCGGCGCAGCCGCGCGATCTGGCCGCGCAACGCCGCCTCATACTCGGCGGGCGGCAGATCGGTGTCGAAGCCCTCGTTGGTGCCGAAGGCGAGCACGATCAGGTCCGGCCGATAGGCGGCGAGCTCGGCCTGAACCACCGCGTCGCTGGTCCGCGCGAAATGGACGAGCTGGGCGCCGACCACACCCAGATTGGAGAGGGTCACCCCGCCCCCGCGCCGGAAGGTGGCGAAGGAGGTGATCGAGACCGGCCTCGCGTCCACCGTGTTGATCGTCGCGCTGCCGACCGGTACATCATGGTCCATCGTCCGGCAGGACGCGGCCGGCGCCGGCGCGTCGAGCGGCCAGACCTCTTGCGCCTCGTCCATGCCGAGCATGAGCGTGCCCGCGCCGGGCCCGGTGAGCGCGCAGACGACGATCCGGTCGAAATCCTCGTCCGGGCTGTCGGCGCTGACGCTCAGGGTCTGGCCGGCCGCGGCCGTGCTCTGGGTGAAGCCCGAGAGGCCGATCGCCGGACCGTCGGCGCGATAGGCCGGGCCGAAGCTCGCATTGGCCAGCCAGCCGGGGCTCTGCTGCGCGGTGACGCTCCAGGTGAGGTAGCCGGCATAGGGCCGGCCCGCCGCGAGCACGCCGCGGCCGCCATTGCCGTAGCGGGCCTGGAGCCGCGTGCGCCAGCCGTTGGTGACCATGTCGCCGGCGGTGTGGCTGTCGCCGATCTGGA
>JAFAZM010000309.1 GCA_019239785.1 Sphingomonadaceae bacterium | reverse complement strand
TCGCCCGGGCGCTCGCCCTCGATCCGGAGCTGATCTTCCTCGACGAGCCCACCGCCGGACTCGATCCGATCGGCGCCGCCGCCTTCGACCAGCTGATCTCGGAATTGCGCCACGCGCTCGGCCTCACCGTCTTTCTGATCACGCACGATCTCGACACGCTCTACGCGATCTGCGACCGGGTCGCAGTGCTCGCCGACAAGAAGGTTGTGGCGGTCGGAACGATTCCGGAATTATTGGCTTTGGATCACGCGTGGATTCAGGAATATTTCCGGGGGCCGCGGGGTCGCGCGGCGGCCATTGGTAAACTGGAAGAGGCCGACGCCTGATGGAAACCAGATCGAACCAGATCCTCGTCGGCAGCATCACCCTCGGCCTGATCGCCGCGGTGGTGGTGTTCGTCATATGGATCGGCCAGCTGTCGAGCGGCGGCCACAAGCAATATGACATCTTCTTCCAGCAGTCGGTCGAAGGCCTCGCCAAGGGTTCGGGCGTGACCTTCTCGGGCGTCCCCGTCGGCCAGATCGATTCGATCAACCTCGAGCCGCGCAGCCCGAACTTCATCCGCGTCCGAATCACCGTCAACGACGACACTCCGGTGCTCGAAGGCTCGACCGCGGTGATTCGCGGCGTCGGCTTCACCGGCGTCTCCCAGATCCAGATCGACCCGCCCGAGCCGCCCCAACCGGGCCAGCCGCGCCGGCCGCATCCCCCCCTCCGCTGTCCGGAGGAGAATCCGCAATCCGAATGTCCCTATGGCGTGCCGGTTATCCCGACCAAGCCCGGCGCGATCACCGCCTTGCTCAACACCGCGCCGGAGCTCCTCGAACGGGTCTCGACCCTGACCGAGCGGCTCACCGAATTGCTCTCCGACCGCAACCAGGAATCGATCGCCGGCATCCTCGACCATCTCGAGGAGGTGAGCCGCTCGCTCGCCGAGCGCGGGCCGGAGATTGCGGCGACCCTCGCCGAAGCGCGGGTCGCGATCCGCCAGGCGGGTGACGCCGCCGAGCGAGTCGGGCAGCTCGCCGGCTCCACCTCCGACCTGCTCGACCGCGACGGCCGGCCGCTGATCAACGATCTGCGCCACACCCTGCGCTCGGCCGACCAGAGCATGACCCAGCTGCAGGCGGCGATCGGCGACGCGCGGCCGGGCATCCAGGCGTTCAGCAACCAGACCCTGCCCGAGGTCGGGCAATTGGTCCGCGACCTGCGCGCGACGTCGGAATCGCTGCGCGACATTACCGACCGGATGAACCAGCGCGGCATCGGCGGCGTGATCGGCGGGCCGCGCCTGCCCGATTATCATGGCGGCGGGAGGAGACATTGACCATGCGCCTGAGATTCTTCGCGGCCGCCGCCTTCACGCTGGCCCTCACCGCTTGCCTCGGCGGCGGCCACACGCCGGACCATCTGCTCACCCTGACCCCGGCTGAGACGCGCCCGGTCGCGCAGCCGCGCAATGCCGGGCCGCACGAGGCGGTGACCGTGGTGACCCCGACCGTGCCGCAGGCGCTGCGCACGACCCGGATCCCGGTCTACGTGAACGAAACCACGGTCCAATATCTCAAGGACGCCGACTGGGTGGAGAATCCGGGGCCGTTGTTCGGCCGGCTGCTCGGCGAGACGATCGCGGCGCGCACCGGCCGGGTCGTGCTCGATCCAAGCCAGTACAGCCAGGATCCGGGCACGCGCCTGACCGGCCAGCTGCTCCGCTTCGGCCTCGATCCGGCCGCGATGCAGGTCGTCGTCACCTATGACGCGGCGATGGCGCGCGGCAATGCCGGCGCCGTCACCACCAACCGCTTCGAGGCCCGCGTCCCAGTCGCTGCGGCGACCCCAGCCGCGGTCGCGCCGGCGCTGAACCAGGCCGCCAACCAGGTAGCGGACCAGGTCGCGGCCTGGCTGGGGAGCTGAGCCAATTCGTCACCCCGGCGAAGGCCGGGGCCTCGTGGAGACCCGCCGAGACTTCTTGTCCTGAGATCCCGGACGGAGTTCATCCTGAGCGACGCCGCGGGCGGCGTCGAAGGGCCCGGGATGACGGTCAGCTCGGCGTCAACCGCCACACCGAATTGGTGCCGTCGCTGGCGCCGGTCGCCAGCAGCCGCCCGTCCGGCGAGAAGGCGAGCGCCATCACGTCGTCGCTCTCCTCGAGCGTCGCCTGCAGCGCGCCGTCGGCGACTCGCCAGAGCCGCACTGCCGGCCCCTTGGCGCCGCCGCCGGTAAGCTGGTGCCAGAAGGTGCCGATCGCGCTCCGCGCCCGCCCGCCGCTGGCGAGCCAGCGCCCGTCCGGGCTGAATGCGACCGCATAGATATGCTCCGAGCCCCCGGTCACAGCGGCGAGCTGCGCGCCGTCGGCGACGCGCCACAGCCGCAAGGTCGAATCGTCGCCGCCGCTCGCCAGCGTGCGGCCGTCCGGCGACCAGGCGAGGCTGACCACCGCCTGGTCGTGGCCGCGCAGCCGCCGCACCAAAGCCCCGCCGGCGACGTCCCAGAGCCGGATCGAATGGTCGAAGCTGCCGCTGGCGAGCAGGCGCGAATCCGGACTGAAGCGCACCGCCCAGATGTTGAGCTCGTGGCCGGCCAGGGTGTGAAGCAGGGTGCCGCCGGCGGCATCCCAGATGCGGATCATCTTGTCCTCGCCGGCGGTAGCGATCCGGCTTCCGTCGGGCGACCAGGCGACGCTCCAGATCGTGCCGGTCGAGCCGGCAAGGGTGCGGACCGGGCGCTGGTCGGCGACCCGCCAGATCCGCGCCGTCCCGTCATAACCGCCGCTGACCAGCAGGCTGCCGTCCGGAGACAATGCCAGCGGGGAGGCGCCGCCCGGATGCTGAATCGTGCGCCAGACCGCCCCGGTCGCCCCAGGCATCAGCTCGATCCGGCCGTCGGTGCCGGTCGCGATCAGCATCCGCCCGTCCGGCGTGAACGCCATCTCGCGCGCTTCGCCCTGGTGATGGACGAAGCGCGCGGCGGGGCTTGCGGCGAGCGCGCTGCCTTCCGCCGGAATCGCCTCGGGCGGGCCGCCGCTGCACGCCGCGAGCGCCAGCAGGGCCGCGGCGAGGGCCGCGCCGCGGCGGCTCATGCGAGGCTCTTCGAGACCTGCTCGAACACGTCCTTGCTCAGGCCCGGCGTCGCGAGGATGCGCTGGAGCGCGGCGCGCATCAGCGCGGCGCGCGCCTCGCCGAACCGACGCCACCGCCCCAAAGGCGGCACCAGCCGGGCGGCGTTCTGCGGGTTCAATCTGTCGACCTTCAGGATCGAATCGGCGAGGAAGTCGTAGCCCTCGCCCGAGCAGTCGTGCAGCGCGCGCTGGTTGGCGCCGAACGCGCCGATCAGCGCGCGCAGCCGGTTCGGATTGGCGAGGGTGAAATCCGGATGGCCGAGCAGCGCCTGCACCGCCTTGAGCGTGTCGTCGCGGGTCGAGAGCGCCTGGACGGTGAACCATTTGTCGATGACCAGGGCATCGCCCTTGTAGCGGTCGTAGAAGGCGGCGAGCGCGGTCTCGCGCTCCGCCGCCTCGCTGTTGGCGAGGATGCCGAGCGCGCCCTGCCGGTCGGTCATGTTGTCCGCCGCGTCGAACTGCTTCAGCGCGAGGCCTGGCGCGTCCGCCGCGCCCGAGGCCATCAGATAGCCCAACGCCACCGTGCGCAGCCGCCGCGCACCCTTGGCTGCCGGCGACAATTCGAAGCGGTTGGCTGCGGTCGAGGCGTAGGCCGCGCGCCAGAGCGGCTCGAGCTCGCGGCCGAGCCTGGAGCGCAATTTCTCGCGGGCGGCGTGGATCGCATCGGGATCGACGATCTGCATCTGGTCGCCGATGAAGGCCTCGGTCGGCACCAGCACCGCCTCGGCGATGAAGGCATGATCGAGCGCTGCGTCGGACAAGGTGTCGCGCACCGCCTCGACGACGGGCTCGAACTTCTCCTCGCCGGTCGCGATCGCGGCGAGCAATGTGTCGAGCATCAATTGCTGCATCGCCTCGTAGCGGGCGAAGGGATCGTCGTCGTGGGCGGAGAGGAAGGCGAGGTCCGCGGGCCCGCGGTCGCTCTCGACGACGATCGGCGCCGAGAAGCCGCGGTTGATCGACAGGACCGGCCGCTCGCCGACGCCGTGGATCACCAGCTCCTGCGCCGCCTCGTCGAGCAGCACCAGCCGGTCGGCATGCTTGGCGCCGGTCTCCGCGCCGAACAGAGCGAGCTTCAGCGGGATCGGCACCGGCGCCTTGACCGGCTGGCCGGGCGTCGGCGGCGTCCTTTGCGCGAGGCTGAGCCGCGCCGTGTCGCCCTCGTGCGCAAGCTTCGCGGTCACGCGCGGGGTTCCGGCCTGGCTGTACCAGGTGCGGAAGGATTCGAGGTCGACGCCGCTGGCATCCTCCATCGCCCGCACGAAATCCTCGCAGGTCACCGCCTGGCCGTCGTGCCGCTCGAAATAGAGGTCGCTGCCGGCGCGGAACTTCTCCGGGCCGAGGATGGTGTGCATCATCCGGATCAGCTCGGCGCCCTTGGTGTAGATCGTCGCCGTGTAGAAGTTGGAGATCTCGATATAGGAATCCGGGCGGACCGGATGGGCGAGCGGGCCGGCATCCTCCGGGAATTGGGCCCCGCGCAGCGCCCGCACGTCCTCGATCCTCTTGACCGGCGGCGAGCCCATGTCGGCCGAGAAGCTTTGGTCCCGGAAGACGGTGAAGCCCTCCTTCAGGCTCAGCTGGAACCAGTCGCGGCAGGTGACCCGGTCGCCCGACCAATTGTGGAAATATTCGTGGGCGACCACGCCGGCGACGGCGTCGTAATCGGCGTCGGTCGCCGTTTCCGGGTCGACCAGCACGTAGCGCGAGTTGAAGATGTTGAGGCCCTTATTCTCCATCGCGCCGAAGTTGAAATCGGAGACGGCGACGAGGTTGAAGGTGTCGAGATCATATTCGCGGCCGTAGACCTCTTCGTCCCACTTCATCGCCGCCTTCAGCGAGGCCATGGCATGGCTGGTGCGCGGCAGGTCCGGCGCGCGCACCCAGATGCCGAGCGCGACCTCGCGGCCGGAGCGGGTGACGAAGCTGTCGCGATTGCAGGCGAGGTCGCCGGCGACGAGGGCGAAGAGGTAGGACGGCTTGGGGAAGGGGTCGTGCCATTCCGCCCAATGCCGGCCGTCGGCCAGCTCGCCGCCGGCCTCGCGATTGCCGTTCGAGAGCAGCACCGGATAGAGCGCCTTGTCCGCGGTCATCCGCACCCGGTAGCGCGACAGCACGTCCGGCCGATCGGGGAAGAAGGTGATCCGCCGGAAGCCCTCCGCCTCGCACTGGGTGCAGAGGATGCCGCCGGATTCGTAGAGGCCCATCAATTTGGTGTTGGCGCGCGGGTTGAGCTCGGTCACGACCTCGACCGTGGCGGCATCCCCTTCGATCTCCAGGATGAGATCGCCATCCTCCAGCCGATGCGGCGCGTCGCCGCCGTCGACCTTCACCGAGAGCGGCGCGATCGCATCGCCGTCGAGCCGCAGCGGGGCGCGATGGCCGCCGTTGCGCGCGACCTGGAGCGTCGCGCGGACGATCGTCTTCTCGGCGCCGAGGTCGAAATCGAGGCTGAGCTCCGGCACCAGCCATTCGGGCGGCCGGTAATCTTCGCGGCGGATGGCGGCGGGGGCCGCGACGGCGTTCTGGGCGTCGAGCATCAAGCGCATGTAGGCGGGGCGGCAGTGCGGCGCAATGCGAGGCCCATCCCCGCCACCCCCGCCCCTTGCGGCGGGCGGAGGAACGATTGATCTCGATCAAGGTTTTGGACTCGACATCAGGAGAAGAACGTGTCGACCCAGCCGGACGACGAGATTCTGGTCAGGATCGAGGAGAACCAGGCCGCATTGCGCGACAGCATCGCGCAGGCGCGCGAATTCGCGGAGGAATCGGATCGCCTCGTCCGCCAGTGTCGCGCGGGCTCCTGGCATGATCAGGCCGACCGGGGCTGAGCTTATCTCGCCCGGCTAGAATCGAACCGGACGGCGTTTCGCGAGTTTGCACCGCTGAGGAGAAAGCCGATGCGGCAGTTCCTGGTCCCCTATGTCGTTCCCGCGGTCGGCGGGGCGATGCTGGTGCTCTGGTCGGCGGCCGGCAGCGGCGAGGCCGCGCCCGCCGTGGACCGGCCGGCGCCGCGCTGCTTCCTCGCCTCCCAGGTGAACGGCTTCACCACGCGGGCGCGGGACACGGTCGACGTCCATGTCGGCGCCAATCGCGATTACCGCCTGAGCCTCGCCGGCGCCTGTCCGGAGATCGACTGGTCGCTCCGCGTCGCCCTGCGCACGCTCGGCGGCAGTTCCTGGATTTGTCAGGGCCGTGGCGCGGACGCCGAGATCATCGTCCCCAGCCCGACCGGCCGGCAACGCTGCCTCGTCACCGACATCCGCCCGCTCAGCCGCGAAGAGATCGCCGCCTCCCGCGGCCGTCATTGAGGCTCGGCCCGATCGGCACGCTCCGTTCGCCCTGAGCCTGTCGAAGGGCCCTCCTTCGTTGCGGTAAGGGAGAAGGGGAGGGCTTCGACAGGCTCAGCCCGAACGGACGGGTGACTCCCCTAAGGATCCTCCCGCACCACCTCGACGCTTTGCGCGCGCATCTCGCCGATGCCGA
>JAFAZM010000007.1 GCA_019239785.1 Sphingomonadaceae bacterium | reverse complement strand
GCGGGTCGGCTTGGTCGGCGCGTTCATCACAGCATCCCCAGCTCTAACTTGGCCTCGTCGCTCATCTTCTGCGGGTCCCAGGGCGGGTCCCAGACCAGCTCCACCTCGGCGTCGCCGATCCCCGGCACCGCGCCGATGCGTAGCTCCACCTCGCCCGGCATGGATTCGGCGACCGGGCAGTGCGGGGTGGTCAGGGTCATCTTCACCCTGGCGTGATGGTCGGGCGTGATCTCGACGTCGTAGATCAGGCCGAGATCGTAGATGTTGACTGGGATTTCCGGGTCGTAAATGTCCTTCAGCGCGTCGATCACCGCCTCGTACAGGTCGCCGCCCGGCTCGAAGCCGCCGGGCTCCGTCGGCTGCTGGGACAGGAAGCCTTCGAGATAGTCGCGCTTGCGGGCGAAGGTCTCGCCCGCCGGCTCCGCGGCGTCGGCGACGCGCGCCTTGGGCGGGGGCGGCACGCCCTCGACCTCTTCGACCGCGATCTTCCTTTCCCTATCCATCAGACAAAGCTCACCCGAAAATCCTCGTCACCCGTTCGATCCCGCGCCTGAGCGCCTCGATATCCTGCCGGCCGTTATAGACGCCGAAGCTCGCCCGCGCGGTCGCGTCGACGCCCAGATATTCCATCAAAGGCTGGGCGCAATGATGGCCGGCCCGGATCGCCACCCGGCTCTCGTCCAATATGGTGCCGATGTCGTGCGGATGCACCCCTTCGATCGCGAAGGAGACGATTCCGGCCGAATCCTCTGGGCCGAACAGCCGCACCGAGTTCAGGCTCGAGAGCGCCTCGCGTGCCTCGCGGACCAGGGCCGCCTCGTGCGCGGCGATCGCGTCGAGGCCGATCTTGTCGACATAGTCGATCGCGGCATGGAGCCCGATCACGCCGATCACGTGCGGCGTGCCCGCCTCGAAGCGGGCGGGCGGCGGCGCGAACGTCGTCTTCTCGAACGTCACCTTGTCGATCATCGCGCCGCCGCCCTGCCACGGCGGCATGACGTCGAGGATGTCCCGCCGCGCCCAGAGCACGCCGATCCCGGTCGGGCCGTAGAGCTTGTGGCCGGAGAAGACGTAGAAGTCGCAGTCGAGCGCACCGACGTCGACCGGCATCCGCGGCACCGCCTGGCAGCCGTCGAGCAGCAGTTTCGCGCCGGCGGCATGGGCGATGTCGGCGGCGCGCCTGGCGTCGAGCACCGAGCCGAGCACGTTCGAGACATGGCCCAATGCGACGAGCTTGTGCTGCGGCCCGATCATCCTTTCCATCGCGTCGAGGTCGATGCGATGGTCCGCCGTGAGCGGGACGACATCGATCCCGGCCCCGGCAAGCTGCCAGGGCACGATGTTGCTGTGATGCTCGAGCGTCGAGAGCAAGACGCGGTCGCCGGGCCCGAGATTGTCCCGGCCCCAGCTCTGCGCGACCAGGTTGATCCCCTCGGTGGCGCCGCGGACGAAGACGATCTCCTCCGGCGCCGCCGCGCCGATGAAGCGGGCGACCCGCCGCCGCGAAGCCTCGAACGCCACCGTCATCTCGGCCGAGCGCTGGTAGACGCCGCGATGCACGGTCGCATAGGTTTCGGCATAGCCGCGCGCGATCGCATCGATCACCACCTGCGGCTTCTGCGCGGTCGCGGCGCTGTCGAGATAGGCCCAGCCCTCGGGAATCGCCGGGAAATCGGCGAGCCAGTCGAGCGGCGCCGCAGACCCTCTCCCTTCAGGGGAGAGGGGGGGACCCATTGCGCCAGCAATGGGGGGGTGAGGGCCTACGGAGCGCGAATCCATTGCCCTCACCCTCCCACCGCTTCGCGGCGGGCCCCTCCCTCACCCCTGGAGGGAGAGGGGTTCTCGAACCACGCTTCGACATCCGCATAAAAGGCCGCGCGGACCGTCTCCTCCCCGATCCGCTCCAGCGCATCGGCGACGAACGCCCGCGTCAGCAGCCCCCGCGCCTCGTCGGGGGAGACCCCGCGGCTTTCGAGATAGAAGAGCGCATTCCGGTCCAGCTCGCCGACGGTCGCGCCATGCGCGCATTTCACGTCGTCGGCGAAGATCTCCAGCTCGGGCTTGGCGTTGATCGTCGCGGAGCGGGCGAGCAGCAGGCCCTTCAGGCTCTGCTCGCCGTCGGTCTTCTGCGCGCCCCGGGCCACCTCGATCCGCGCCGCCACCGAGCAGGCGGCATTATCGTCGGCCACCGAGCGCCAGACCTGCCGGCTCATCCCCGAGGGGACGAGATGGCGCAGGACGAGGTTGACGTCATGGCGCTGCCGGCCCCGGGCGAGCAGGGCGCCGGCCGCCTCCGCATAGGCGCCCTCGCCGGCGAGATCGAGCTCCGCGTCGAGGCGCGTGTCGCGGCCGCCGGCCGCAAGCGTCGCGAGGACGAGGCTCGCGCCTTCGCCGATCTCCGCCTGGTCCGTGAGGCTGGCGAAGCCGGTGCGGCCGAGGATGCGCCGGTTCAGCATCAGCCGCGCCCCCTTGCCGAGCGCGAGGCCGGTGAAGCGATTGGTCCAGCCGTCGCCCACGAAGGTCTCCACGAGCGAAGCCTGCGCATCCTGATCGAGGCGGATTTCCGCGGCGAGCGCATCGGCCGCGCCGGTCGAGACATGGACGAGCTGCACCAGCCCCGGCGGCGAATGGTCGCAGCCGAGCGTCAGCGACCAGCCGGCCTTCCCGGCGAGGCGGCCGAGCGGATGGGCCGTGTCGATCTCCACGGGGCCGAGCGCGACCGGCCCGAGCCGGCTGCGGCTCCGGTCGAGCCTGCCGTCGACAAAGAGCAGGCGCGGGCCCTCATCCTCGCCTTCGATCCACGGCAACGCCCCCGGCACCTCGCCGGTCGGCACGCGCTCAGCGAGCTGCGGCAGCGCCGAAAGATCGCTCCACCGCCATGCCTCCTCGTTTTTGGAGGGGAGGCTGAGAAGGCTCATCTTCCCTCTCCCTTCAGGGGAGAGGGGGGGACCCATTGCGCCAGCAATGGGGGGGTGAGGGCATGCGGGCGGCGAGAATATTCCCTCACCCTCCCACGCCGCTTCGCGGCGCGGGCCCCTCCCTCTCCCCAAAATGGGAGAGGGGTTAAGTGGCGCGCACGCCTCACGCCGCCAGCTCCCCATAGCCCTCGCGCTCCAGCGCCTGCGCCAATTCCGCCCCGCCCGACCGCACGATCCGCCCGCCGGCCAGCACATGCACGAAATCCGGCTCCACTATGTCGAGCAGCCGCTGGTAATGGGTGATCAGCAGCACCGCCTTGTCGGGCTTGCGCATGATCCGGTTGATGCCGTTGCCGACGATCCGCAGCGCGTCGATGTCGAGGCCGCTGTCGGTCTCGTCGAGGATGGCGAGGCGGGGATCGATGATTCCCATCTGCACCATCTCGTTGCGCTTCTTCTCGCCGCCGGAGAAGCCGACGTTCACGCTGCGCTTCATCATCTCCATGTCGAGCCCGAGCGCATCGGCCTGCGCCCGCGCCAGCCGCAGGAACTCGCCCGCGCTGAGCTCCGCCTCGCCCCGCGCCCGCCGCTGCGCGTTCAAGGCGGTGCGCAGGAACTGGACGTTGGAGACGCCCGGTATCTCGACCGGATATTGGAAGCCGAGGAACAGGCCGGCGGCGGCCCGGGCGTCGGCCTCCATGTCCAGCAGATCCTTGCCGTCGAACGTGACGGAGCCTTCCGTCACCTCATAGCCCTCGCGGCCGCCGAGCACGTAGCCCAGCGTCGACTTGCCGGCCCCGTTCGGACCCATGATCGCATGCACCTCGCCCGCGTTTACGGAGAGGCTGAGGCCCTTCAAGATCGGCTTGCCGGCGACGGTGGCGTGGAGGTTTTCGATCTTAAGCATCAGGTGCCGCTCTGAGGACGAGAGTTCCGGCACTGTCCACCGTGGCTGCTGGATCCGTCGACGCGGTGTGGCGGACCAAGACGACGTTGAAGAGGCGATCTCCAACCTCGACTTGCTCGCCGACCCGCGGAACGAGGGTCAGGTAGAGGGGGGGGGCGGCCCATGAACAC
>JAFAZM010000350.1 GCA_019239785.1 Sphingomonadaceae bacterium | reverse complement strand
GAACGGCATCGGCCGCCCCGCCTGGTCCTGCACCGCGACGGTGAGCACCTGTCGGGTGTCGACGAAGGGGATGCCCTCGACGCTCTGGGCCTGGAGATATTTGCCGACATAATCGGCATAGAGCTCGGGGTTGAGCAGATCGTCATGGTCGCCGGCGGAGAGCTGACCGGAGGCCAGCGGCTGGCGGGAGGCGATGCGCCCCCCGCGGCTTGCGCGTTCGCGCGCGGCGCCGGGCTCGCTGCTCGTCCCCGCGGCCCTTTCGTCCGCGCCGACGACGGTGACCGGCGCGGCCGCCGACAGGCTCGGCGACGAGGTGCGGGTACCCGTCACCACGACCGCCTCGCCGCCTTCCTCAGGCGGCGGTGGCGGAGGCGGCGGTGGCGGAGGCGGGGGCGGTGGCGGTGGAGGCGGAGGCGGAGGGGGCGACGAACGAGAATGTGACCGCGGTGGCGGCGCTGGCGGCGGCGGCGCTGGAGGAGGCGACGCGGAGGGCCGCATTCCGGAAGCAGCGGTTTCCACCTCGTTCCGCTGCTGGCGCTGCTGGCTGAACTGCGGCTCAGGCGGAAGCTCGGCCGGCGCGGCGGCGCGGCGGCACAGCCCTTGCCCGCCTTGCTGCGGAGGCTGCGCCATTGCCGGAGAGGGCAAGGCCGTGGCCGGCGCGAGGCTGAGGGCCAGGCTGAGCAGGGTTCCGAAGCTTCTCGAACGCATGACCTGTCCCCCTCCAAAGCCGCGATTCGTCAACGCTTTGACGTGTGCGCAGGGTGAAGAGAAGCGGCCCGGGCCGTCAAGCCTCTCGCTGGCGGATCGTCGATCGGGCTGGCATAAACGGCCGATGCACCAAGTCCATCCGATGCTAGCCCAGGCCTTCGCGCTGTCGGAAGCCGGCCGCGATGCCGAAGCGCTGCTGCTCGTCAACCAGCTGGCCGCTCAGGGCCATCCGGACGGCCTGTTCACCCTTGCCGACGTCCATTGGCGCGGGACGAGCGTGCCGAGAAATGTAGCCCGGGCGCTCGAGCTGTTCGGGCGCGCCGCGGAGGCAGGCCATGGGATGGCGATACGTGCCTATACGAACCTCCTGGCGAACGGCTCCGCGGGCAAAAGGGACTGGCGTGGCGCACTGAAGCGGCTCGCCGAGGAAGCGCGCGGGGACCGCCGCCGCGCCCAGATGCTCAGGCTGATCAGGGCAATGGACCTGACGGCGGACGGCGACCCGCGCTCGCTGCCGCAGCGACGGCCGATCAGCGAATCACCGGAAGTGGCTCTGTTTCCGCGGCTTCTCTCGGCGGCCGAATGCGACCATCTGGTCGAGGTCGCCGGGCCGAATTTCGAGAAGTCGATGGTGTATGGGATCGATTCCCCCGATTATGTCGATCCGATCCGCACGTCCGACGGCTCGACGATGCACGATCTGATCGAGGATCCCGCGATTCATGCGCTCAACCGCCGGATTGCCGCCGCAGCGGGCGTGGCCGTCGAGCAGGCCGAGCCCCTGCTCATCCTGCGCTACGACGTCGGCCAGCAATATCGGAACCATTTCGATTTCCTGCCCGGCGCCGAGAACCAGCGGATGATGACGGGGCTCGTCTATCTGAACGAAGGCTATGAAGGCGGCGAGACCGCGTTCATCAAGGCCGACTTCATGGTGAAGGGCCGCAAGGGGGACGCGCTCGTCTTCCGCAACATCATGCCGGACCGCCGCGCCGATCCGATGGCCGAGCATGCCGGCCTGCCGGTGACAAAAGGCGTCAAGCTGCTCGCCAGCCTCTGGATGCGCGAGCGCCCGTACATGCCCTGAGCCGCGGCGCTGCGGGCTTCAGGCCAGGCTCACCTTTCCGCCGGCATGGCGTTCGAGCCGGCCGGCCAGCTCCAGCTCGAGCAGCACGCAATGGACGATCGCCGGCGGCAGGCCGGACTGGCGGATCATCTCGTCGGCGAGCACCGGCGTCGGGCCGAGCAGGTCCGCGATCCTGCGGCGCTCAGCCTCGTCCACGTCGGCCGGCGGGCCGGCGGCATAATCGAGGCTCGGCTCGCGCAACCGGGCGCCGAGCGGCAGCACCGCCTCCAGCACGTCCTCGGCGCTTTGGACCAGGGTGGCGCCGTCGCGGATCAGGAGGTTGCAGCCCTGCGCGCGCGGATCGAGCGGTGACCCCGGCACCGCCATCACCTCGCGGCCGAACTCGCCGGCATTGCGCGCAGTGATCAGCGAGCCCGATTTCGGCGCCGCCTCGACGACCACGGTGCCGAGCGTGAGGCCGGCGATGATCCGGTTGCGCCAGGGGAAATGGCGGGCGCGCGGCTCGACGCCGGGCGGCTGCTCTGCGACGAGCAGGCCGCGTTCGGCGATCGCCCGCTGCCGCGCCTCGTTCTCGGGCGGATAGGCCACGTCGATGCCGCCCGCGATGACGGCGATCGTGCCGGTCTCGAGCGCGCCGTCATGCGCCGCCGAATCGATCCCGCGCGCCAGGCCCGAGACGATCACCGCATCCCTGCCGAGCTCGTGGGCGAGCTGGCGCGCGAAGCGGCAGGCCGCGGCCGAGGCATTGCGCGCGCCGACGATCGCGATCGCCATCCGGGCGAGCAGGGCCGCATCGCCCTTCACGATCAGGGCCGGCGGCGCGCTCTCGATCTCGGCGAGCAGGGCCGGATAGCCGGCCTGACCGAGGAAGACATGCCGGGCGCCAAGCCGCGTCACCGTCTCGAGCTCCCGCTCCGCCTCCGCGGCCGAGGCCAGCCGCGGCGTCCGGCCGCCGCCGCGCGCGGCGAGGTCCGGGATCGCGTCGAGCGCCGCCTGGGCCGAGCCGAAGCGCGCGAGCAGCTGGACATAGGTGATCGGCCCGACCGATTCCGAGCGGATCAGCCGCAGCCGCGCGACCTGATCAGCGCTTGCCGCCATCTAGGCCTTGGACCCGCCAACCTTGGGCTCGGTCCCCGAAGCGAGCCGCGCGATATTGGCGCGGTGCTTCCAGAGCACCAGCAGGGCGAAGCCGAGGAAGAGGATGGCGAGGTCGAGCCGGCCGAAACCCGCCGCCGAAACCGGCGCGGCAAGCGCGGCGAGCATGCCGCCAAGCGACGAATAGCGGAACAGCCCGAACGTCAGCAGCCACACCAGGGCGACGACCAAGGCGGTCGGCCAATGCAGGGCCGCGACCAGACCGATCAGGGTCGCGACGCCCTTGCCGCCCTTGAACCCAAGCCAGACCGGAAAGAGATGGCCGAGGAAGGCGCCGATCGCGGCGATGCCGGGGAAAGCCGGCTGGTCGGGCCAGATCCAGGCCGCGAGCAGGACCGCGACGGCTCCCTTGGCCGCATCGAGGATCAGGGTCGCGGCGGCCAGATTCTTGCGGCCGGTGCGCAGCACGTTGGTCGCGCCGATATTCCCGGAGCCGATCGTGCGGACGTCGCCGAGCCCGGCCGCGCGCGTCAGCAGCAGACCGAACGGGATCGAGCCCAGCGCATAGCCGAGCAGCAGGCACAATAACGGCAGCGCGACGATCTCGGCGGTCACTCTCTTCCCCTCGCTCCGAGGCCTAGCGCAAAGCCTCGAACCGCCGCAACAAATTGCGGCCCGGGCGCAGCTTGGTTTGCCGCGCCGCCGCCGCTACAGCCCACGCCATGGCGGCGGGGCCCCTGCTCATCTTCGATTCCGGCATCGGCGGCCTCTCCGTGCTCGATCCGATCCGCCGGCTGCTGCCCAATGCGCCGATCGTCTATGCGGCCGATTCCGCCGGCTTTCCCTACGGCACCAAGAGCGCCGGCGAGATCGCCGCCCGGTTGCCCGCTCTGCTCGGCCGGCTCGCCGAGCGCTACGATCCCTCGCTGATCGTCATCGCCTGCAACACCGCCTCGACGATCGCGCTCGACGCGGTCCGCGCCGCGCTGGACCTGCCGATCGTCGGCACCGTGCCGGCGATCAGGCCGGCCGCCTTGCTTTCGAAGACCCGCGCGATCGGCGTGCTCGGCACCGACGCAACGATCGTGCAGCCCTATGTCGACCGGCTCGCCGCCGAATTCGCCGCCGATTGCACGATCGTGCGCCACAGCTCCGCCGAGCTGGTCGAGCTCGCGGAGGCGAAATTGCGCGGCGAGCCGGGCGAGCGGGCCGCCTTCGCCCGCATCCTCGACGGCCTGCTGTCGCGGCCGGGCGGCGAATCGGTCGACACGGTGGTGCTCGCCTGCACCCATTTCCCTCTGGTCCGCGCCGAGCTCGAAGCCGCCGCGCCGCGCCCGCTCGCCTTCGTCGACGGCGCCGAGGGGATCGCGCGGCGCACCGCCGATCTGGCGCGGGACCTCGCCTGGCCGGACGCGCCGGGGGGCGGACGTGCCGTCTTCACCGGTGCGGCTGCACTGGCGGAGCCCTATCGGCAGGGTCTCGCCGGCTACGGGCTTTCACGAATCGAGACGCTTTAGTCGCTCGAAACGGTTGGGTTGGTCGCACGGATATTGCCTGATTCAGGCCGCAGCCTTAAAGGCGCAGATTGAGCAGGCGCAAAGCCGGGGAAGAGGCTCTTGGACTATCAGCGTATTTTCGCCGACGCGATCGAGCGGCTCCATGCCGAGGGGCGCTACCGCGTCTTCATCGACATCTTGCGCAACAAGGGCGCCTTCCCGAACGCGCGCTGCTTCGCCGGGCATAACGGGCCGAAGCCGATCACCGTCTGGTGCTCGAACGACTATCTCGCCATGGGCCAGCACCCTGCCGTGATCGCGGCGATGGAGGAGGCGCTGCACGACGTCGGCGCCGGTTCGGGCGGCACCCGCAACATCTCCGGCAACAGCCATTACCATGTCGACCTCGAGGCCGAGCTCGCCGATCTGCACGGCAAGGACGGGGCGTTGCTCTTCACCTCCGGCTATGTCTCCAACGAGACCACCCTGTCCACGCTCGGCAAGGTCCTGCCCGGCTGCATCATCTTCTCCGACGCGCTGAACCACGCCTCGATGATCGCCGGCATCCGCAATTCGGGCTGCGAGAAGCAGGTCTTCCGCCACAACGACGTCGTCCATCTCGAGGAATTGCTGGCGGCGGCGCCCGCGGAAGCGCCGAAGCTGATCGCGTTCGAGAGCGTCTATTCGATGGACGGCGACATCGCCCCGATCGCGGAGATCTGCGACCTCGCCGACAAATATGGCGCGATCACCTATCTCGACGAGGTCCATGCGGTCGGCATGTACGGCCCGCGCGGCGGCGGCATCTCCGACCGTGACGAAGCGGCGCACCGGGTGACGATCATCGAGGGCACGCTCGGCAAGGCGTTTGGCGTGATGGGCGGGTATATCGCCGCCGACCGCAATATCATCGACGTGGTGCGC
>JAFAZM010000319.1 GCA_019239785.1 Sphingomonadaceae bacterium | reverse complement strand
GACGCCGCCGGACCAGACCCTGCTCACCCGCCTCGGCTTCCGCGCCGCGGGGCCGCAGATGATCCGGGTCGACATGGCCGAGCGGATCGCCGCCCGCGCCCATGAGGCGCGTGCCGGCAAGGTGACGGCAGCGGTCGATCCCGCCTTCGTCACCTCGCTCGGCCTGCTGCCGGAAACCGTCGCCAAGCTGATGCGCGAGATCGGCTTCCACCCGACGGAGGAGGTGGCCGGCTGGGTCTGGCGCGGCCGCGAGCGGCGGCGTCGGCCGCGCCGCGCCCCGCAGAGCGATTCCCACGCCTTCGCCGCATTGGCGGCATTGAAGAGGTAAGATGACCAGACCGCTTCCCGAGACCCAGCCGCTCAGCGAGAATGTCTACGTCGCCGGCCAGCTTCAGCCGGAGGACGTCGCCGAGCTCGCGACCTGCGGGGTGACGACGATCGTCAACAACCGTCCCGACGGGGAGGAGGACGGCCAGCCGGCCAGCGACGCGATCGAGGCAGCGGCGTGGATCGCCGGCATGGATTATCGGCACATCCCTATCGAGAGCACCTTCTCGGAGGAGAAGGTGGCGGCGATGGGCGAGGCGCTGGCCAGTGCCCGGGGCAATGTCGTGATCTTCTGCAAGTCCGGCACGCGCTCCACCTATCTCTGGGCGCTTGCCCGGGCGCGGCAAGGCGCCGACGTCGACGAGATGCTCTTCCACGCAACCCGCGCGGGCTACAATCTGCGGCCGCTGCTGCCTTGGCTCAAGGGCGCGGCGCAGAGCTGACGCCGCCTCTCCCGCTCTCGGAAGCGGATCCCGCCATCACGCGCAGCCGTCACGGGAGATGACCGGTTTCTGCCTGCTCCGGCTCGCCCAGGGCGCGGGCGAAGAGCGCACGGACCCGGGCGCGATACGCGTCGGTCCAGACCGAGCTGGCGGCGGCGTGGCCGAGGCCGTCGAGGAGCCAGAGTTCCTTGGGCCCGGGCGCGGCGTCGTAGAGCCTGCGGGTCTCGTCCGGAGGGGTGCTGAGATCGGCGCCGCCGCCGATGACGAGCAAAGGCCCATGATAAAGTCGGATCGCCTCGGCCGGGGCGAGCCGGTCCGGCGGCACGCCGTAGCGGAGCCAGGACTGATAGGAGAGCAAGGGCTCGCCGATCATGGCGAGGGCGGGGCCGGTGCGCTGGGCGATGCGGTTGAAGATCGCGTCGCGAAGGTCGGGATAGACCGCCTGCAGCACCATCGCCTGGACCGGCAACGGTCCATCCTCGCCGAGCAGTGCCGCGGCGCCGCCGAGCGAGATGCCGATCAGGCCGACCCGCCGCCCCGGATTGCCGGCGCGCAGGAAGGCCAAAGCCGCGGCCGCGTCGCGCGCTTCGTACAGGCCGAAGCTGCGGAAGGCCGCGCCCGATTCGCCGTGGCCGCGGAAGTCGATCGCAAGCACCGCATAGCCGAGCCCGTTCAGCCATGCAGCATGGCCGGCGAAGCTCGCGCGCGAGCTGTCGATGCCGTGGAGCAGCAGGATTGCCGGCGCGTCCGGCCGCATGCCCGGCCAGTAGGAACCGGTCAGCGGCACGCCGTCGGCAGCGGCGAAATGCACGATCCGGCCGGGCGGCGCCGGCGGCGCCACCGCGCTCGCGTGCGGCCAGGACATGATCGAGCCCGCGATCCAGCTCGCCGCGAGCCCGGCGAGCAGCAGGCTGACAGCGGTACGGGCGACGCGGCGCAGGGTCATGGCAGATGGGTGGCATGGCACGGCGGTCCGCCGCAATCCCGCGCGCGCTTCAGGCCAGCTGCAGCGCCTTCACCCCCGTGATGAAGCCGGCGATCAGCATGATCGCCGCCACCGCCCAGCGGATGCCGCGCACCGGCACCGTCGTCGTTAGCCGGTCGCCGAGCATTGCCGCCGGAACGCAGGCCGCGACGAGGCCCACGGTGGCTCCGGCCACGGCGAGCGGGACATTGCCGAAGCGCCCGGCGATGGCGAAGACCAGGAACTGGACGCGGTCGCCCATTTCGGCGGCGAGGCAAAGGATGAAGGTGGCGACGAGCGGCCAGCGCGGCGGCGCCTCCGGCTTCTGTCTGCGCGGGATCAGGCCCGATATTCCGGCGAAGAGCAAAGCGAGCGCGGTCAGCAGCGTCATCGCGCGCAAGGTGATCGAGGGCGCGAGCCAGGCGCCGGCCAAAGCGGCGGCGACATTGCTCACCAGCACGGCGAGGACGAGGCCGGCAAGAATCTGGCCGGGTCTCCTGGTGCCGGCGGCGAGGTTGGCGGCGAGCAGCTGGGTGCGGTCGCCCCAGCCGCAGAGGAAGGCGGCGACGAAGGCGGTGACGAGGGATTCCATTCGGTGGCCTTCAGGCCGAAACCGGAAGGAAGAAGAACAAGACCCTCATCCCAACCTTCTCCCGCGAGCGGGAGAAGGCGTGCGCCGGCGCTCCTCCTTCTAACCCTCTCCCGCTTGCGGGAGAGGGCAGGGTGAGGGTCTTCCTTTTCTTCCCGTCCAAGCCTTTTCTCACGCCCTGAGGCGGATCGAGATCGACGCCAGCAGGGCCTCGCTCGCTTCCTCACCCTGGGCCTGGCAGCCGATCGCATCGCGCAGGCGCTCGAAATAGAGGCCGGCGGGGCAGCCGCGCGGCTGGGCGCGGACGGCGCGGTCGAAGGCGTCGCAGAGGCAGACCACCGGGATCATGCCATAGGCGGCGGCCATCGTGCGGATCGCGGCGATGCGCTGCGAGAAATCGCGGACCTGCGCCCGCGCCATCGCCCGCTGCAGGCTGTCGAGCCGGTCGCTGAGCTCCGCCCGCACCACCAGCATGCCGTCCTTCTCGTCGCGCATGGCCCCCACTCCTCGTCCCCTTTCGCCGAAGATGCGCTCGCAATGTTACCGAAGCGTTAACCATGATCGCCGGCGGCGCCCTCTCCGGAAGCGCGCCCGCGCTCTTGACAGCGGCGCCCGCGCGGGGCAGAGGCGGCGCGGAACAAGGCGGCGGTTTCGCCGCTTTCTTTTTTCGCCCATTCGCAAATTTGAGAGAGGCTGTCATGGCCAAGCCGACCACGGTCAAGATCAAGCTCGTCAGCACCGCCGACACCGGCTTCTTCTACGTGACCAAGAAGAATCCGCGGAACATCACCGAGAAAATGACCTTCCGGAAGTACGACCCCGTCGCGCGCAAGCACGTCGAGTTCAAGGAAGCCAAGATCAAGTGACGACGCGCTAGCGTCGTCATCCCGGACTTGATCCGGGATCCATCTCTCCTTCTTCCTCTCCAGTTTCCTCGTCCCCGCCTTCGTCAGAAGGTGGAGTCCGGCCTTCGCCGGAATGACGGGAAGGGTCGGCCTTTTCGGTTTCGGCCTCGGGCGCTTCCGTGGCCATCTCTTCGGGATCTTCCGCCGCGGCCTTCTCGTCGGATTCCGCCGCCAGCTCCGGCGCCTCCTCGGCTGACACTTCCTCCGTCTCCACCGCCGCCGCCCGCGCCGCCGCCGCGTCGAGCAGGCCGCGCACCGCCTCGACGAACCTGATCACCGAGATGGGCTTTGAGACATAGCCTTCGGCGCCGGCATCCCGGATCCGTTCCTCGTCGCCGCGCGCGGCATAAGCGGTGACCGCCATGATCGGGGTGGCGCGCAAATCCGCATCGCTTTTCATCCGCTCGATCAGCTCGAGGCCCGAAATGTGCGGCATCTGGATGTCCATGACGACGAGGTCCGGCGCGAAGGCGCGGGCGCGCTCGACCGCCTCGCGGCCGTCGCGCACCGGTTCCGCTTCATAGCCGTGCGCCCGCAAAAGGTCGCAGAACAGCTTCAGGTTGAGCTCGTTGTCCTCGACAACCAGGATTTTTTGTCCCACCGGGCCACCCTAGAAGATGAAGGCGGATCAGACAAATGACGCGGAGGCGCTCGCATTGGGGGCGCTCGGCTGGACGCTGAGCGACGATGCGCGCGCGCAACGGCTGGTCGCGCTGACCGGGCTGACTCCGGCGGGGATGCGCGAGAGCCTGGCGGACCGCACCTTCCTTGCGGCGGTGCTGCGCTTCCTCGAAGCGCACGAGCCCGATCTCGTCGCCTGCGCCGACGAGCTCAACGTCGCGCCGACGGCCCTGGTCGCGGCCCGGGAGGCGCTGGAAGGATGAGCCGGCCACTCCTGATCAGCGACTGCGACGACGTCCTGCTCCATTTCGGGCCTCATTTCGCCGAATGGGTGGCCGAGGCGCACGGCTACAGCTTCTCGCTCGACGTGCCGGCCTTTGCCGGCGCCCTGCGCGACCGCGACGGCGGCGAGGTGGGGCGCGAGCATGCCTTCGAATTGCTCGATGCCTTCTTCGATCGCGAGATGCACCGCCAGCAGCTCGTCGCCGGCGCGCTCGATGCGCTCCGCACGATCGGCGAGACGGCCGACATCGTCATCCTCACCAATATCGGCGACCAATATCGCGCCAACCGGATCGCCCAGCTGGAACGGTTCGACATCCGCCACCGCGTGCTCTGCAACCAGGGCGGCAAGGGGCGGCCGGTGCTCGAGCTGATCGAGGCAATGAACCCGAGCGCGACCGTCTTCGTCGACGATCTGCCGGTTCACCACGAATCGGTGGCCAAGCACGCCCCCCAGGTCTGGCGGCTGCACATGGTCGCCGAGCCGCGCGTCGCCGCGATCACGCCGCCCGCGCCCTATGCCCATGCCCGGATCGATGCCTGGGACGAGGCTTTGCCTTGGATTCTGGCTCGTTTGAATCAGGAGGAAGTTGCCGCATGACGAAGACCGCCTTCATCTCCGGAGTCACCGCCGGCATCGGCGAGGCCGCCGCGCGGCGCTTCGCCGGGGACGGCTGGCAGGTGATCGGCACCGGCCGGCGCACGGAAAGGCTGGCCGCGCTGAAGGCGGAGCTGGGCGAGGCGCTGCGGACGATCGCGCTCGACATGCGCGACATCGAAGCGGTCCAAGCGGTCGCGGCGGAGGTCGGGGCGGTCGATCTGCTGGTCAACAATGCCGGCCTGCCGCCGCCGCTGGCGGCGCTGCAGGAGGCCGAATGGGCGCCGCTCGAACAGGTGATCGAGACCAACATCACCGGCCTGGTCGCGCTGACCCGCGGCCTGCTGCCCGGCCTGATCGAACGGCGGGGCGGGATCATCAACCTCAGCTCGGTCGCGGCCACCTATCCCTATCGCGGCGGCGCGGTCTATGGCGCCTCCAAGGCCTTCGTCCGTCAATTCTCCCTGGACCTGAGATGCGACCTGCAGGGGCTCGGCGTCCGAGTCACCTCGATCGAGCCGGGCATGGTGGAGACCGAGTTCACCCTGGTCCGCAACGGCTGGGACCAGGCGGCCTCGGACGCGCTCTACGCGGACATGGACCCGATGACCGCCGAGGACATCGCCGAGACGATCTTCTGGGTCGCGACCCAGCCGCCGCACGTCAATATCAACGCGCTCGAACTGATGCCGGTGAACCAGAGCTTCGCCGGCTTCCACGTCGCCCGCCCCGATCGAGCCGGCGCCTGAGAAAGAGATCAAGATGAAATTGCGCCTTCCCGCTCTCGCGCTCGCCGCCGCCCTGCTCCTGGGCGCGCCGGGGCTCGCCCAGCATCGCCCCGCCCAGCCGGCACCGGCGCCGGCCGCCGCGCCCTGGCCGCAGACCGGAAGCGACGTCCCCGTCGACCCGGACGTGCGCTTCGGCACCCTGCCCAACGGCATGCGCTACGTGCTGCGGCACAATGCGACGCCGCCGCACCAAGTCTCGCTGCGGCTGCGCATCGACGCCGGCTCGCTCGAGGAGCAGGACGACCAGCGCGGCCTCGCCCATTTCATCGAGCATATGGCGTTCAACGGCTCGACCCATGTCGCCGAGGGCGAGTTCGTCCACCGGCTGGAGCGGCTCGGCCTGCGCTTCGGCGCCGACACCAATGCCGGCACCGAGTTCGGCCAGACCGTCTACAAGCTCGACCTGCCGGAGAACCAGGCGGCGAGCATCGACGAAGGCCTGTTCCTGCTGCGCGAGGTCGCCGGCGAGGTCAGCTTCGCGCCGGCGGCGATCGAGCGCGAGCGCGGCATCATCCAGTCCGAGGAGCGCAGCCGCGCCGGGCCGCAATATCGGATCTTCGTCGACCAGATGAACTATCTGCTGCGCGGCCAGAGGCTGCCGACGCGGCTGCCGATCGGCGTGCCCGAAGTGATCGCAACCGCCCAGCGCGCCCGCTTCGCCGCCTTCTACGATGCCTATTACCGGCCCGAGCGGGCGACCCTGGTCGCGGTCGGCGACTTCGATCTCGACGCGATGGAGGCGAAGATCCGCGCCCGCTTCTCCGACTGGCACGGGCGGGGCGCGGCGGGGCCGGATCCCGATCTCGGCGCGGTCGCGCCGCGGCGCACCGAGACCCATGTGCTGGTCGAGCCGGGCGGCCCGGCCCAGGTCGCCCTGATCTGGGTGCGGCCGCCGGACCTTCGCCCCGATACCCGGGCGCACCGGCTGGAGCAGCTCGCCGACGCGCTCGCCTTCCAGGTGCTGAACCGCCGACTCGAGCGGATCGCCGCGAACCGGACGCCGCCGCCTTATGTCGGCGCCAGCTCCGGCCGCTTCCAGCTCGCCCGCAGCGCCGACATCGTCCAGCTCGGCGCCGTCGTCCAGCCCGGCCAGTGGCAGCCCGCGCTCGCCGCGATCGAGACCGAGGAGCGCCGCCTGGTCGAGCACGGCGTCACCGCCGCCGAGCTCAATCGCGAGCTCGACCAGATCCGCACCGCGCTCAACGCCGCCGTCGCCGGCGCCGCCACCCGCCAAACGGTTTCCCTGGCCGACGGCCTGGTGTCGGCCATCGACCAGGAGAACGTGGCCGACTCGCCGGCCGATACGTTGCGGCTGTTCGATGCGGCGGTGCCCAGCCTGACGCCGGAGCGGATCAACCAGTCGGCGCGGACCGTCTTCGCCGGCGAGCCGATCCTCTACATGACCTCGCCGACCCAGGTCGAGGGCGGCGAAGGCGCCTTGCTGACCGCCTATCGCGCCTCGCTCGCCGTGCCCGTCCCGGCCGCCGCGGCCGAGCAGGCCCAGGCCTGGCCCTATGTGAATTTCGGAACCCCGGGCACGGTCGCCGAGCGGCACGAGCTGCCCGCCGACATCGGCGGCACCGCGATCCGCTTCACGAACGGCGTCCGGCTCACCGTCAAGCGCACCGATTATGCCGCCAGCCAGGTGCTGGTCGCGGTCCGCTTCGGCCGCGGCCAGGCCGCCTTGCCGACGAACCGGCCCAATCCTGGCTGGGCGCTCGGCCCGAGCCTCGCCGCTGGCGGGCTCGGCCGGCTGACCTTCGAGCAGATGCAGGAGGCGCTGAACAACCGCGTCTACGGCGCCTCGCTCGGCATCGACGAGGACGCCTTCACCTTCGCCGGCACCACCCGGCCGGAGGACCTCGCCGTGCAGCTGCAGGTGCTCGCAGCCTATGTCACCGATCCCGGCTGGCGTCCGACCGGCTGGAACCGGTTGCGCGCGCTCAGCGACACGATCCACGACCAGCTCGCCTCGACCCCGAGCGGCGTGTTCAACCGCGATTCCGGGCCGCTGCTGCACGGCGGCGACAATCGCTGGGCGCTGCCGACTCGCGAGCAGATGGCGGCAAGCACGATCGCCGACGCGCGTGCGGTGCTCGACGCGCCGCTCGCGCACAGCCCGATCGAGGTGATCGTCGTCGGCGATATCGACGTCGACGCCGCGATCCGTCAGGTCGCCGCGACCTTCGGCGCCCTGCCGCCGCGCAGCGAGGCGCCGGCGCCGCCCGAGCAGATCCGCTTCCCGGCCGGCCGGGCGGAGCCGGTGCGGCTCACCCATCGCGGCCGCGCCGACCAGGGCCTCGCCTTCATCGGCTGGCCGACGCTCGGCTTCTACGACAATCCGCGCCAGGCGCGGGCGCTGAGCCTGCTCGCCGCCGTCTACCAACTCCGCCTCACCCAGAAGATCCGCGAGGAGCAGGGGACGACCTACAGCCCGGCCGGCTATCATCGCCCGTCCGAGGCTTTCCCCGGCTACGGCATGTTCGCCGGCCAGATCGAGGCGCGGCCGGAGGCGCTGGCGGGCTTCCTGCGCGACGCCGAGCGCATCGCCGCCGACCTGCGCGACCGGCCGATCGCCGCCGACGAGATGCAGCGTGCCCGCCTGCCTTTGGTCGAAGGCCTCCAGCGCGCCCGCAACGGCAATGCCTGGTGGCTCGACAGCCTCGAAGGCATTCAGACCAATCGCCAGGTCGCGCCGACGATCGAGAGCCAGATCTCCGATTATGACAGCCTGACCCCGGCCGAGCTGCAGGAGGCGGCGCGCCGCTACCTGGTGCCAGGGCGCGCCTGGAAGCTGATCATCGTGCCGGAGACGGCGGCGAATGCGCCCGCGGCGGCACCGGCGGCGCATTGACGGCGGGCAACGGCCTGGACTAGCGCTCGGCCATGACCGACAGCATCGACGCCCGCCTGAACGCGCTCGGCATCAGGCTCCCAGAGGCCGCCGCGCCGGTCGCGGCCTATGTGCCGGCGGTCGAGGCGGGCGGCCTGCTCTACATTTCCGGGCAGCTGCCGTTCCGCGAGGACGGCTCGCTCATCGTCGGCCTGCTCGGCGCGGATTACGACGTCGAGCATGGCCGCGAGGCGGCCGAGCGTTGCGCGGTGATGCTGCTCGCCCAGATGAAGAAGGCCCTCGGCTCGCTCGACCGGGTCGAGCGGGTCGTCAAGCTGGGCGCCTTCGTCGCCTCGGAGCGGCATTTCACCGACCAGCCAAAGGTCGCCAACGGCGCCTCCGAGCTGATGGAGAAGGTGTTCGGCGAGGCCGGCCGCCACGCCCGCAGCGCCGTCGGCGTGCCGGTGCTGCCGCTCGGCGCCGCGGTCGAGGTCGACGCGATTGTCGCCGTCAGGGCTGGGTAGAGAAGCTCGGCTTACACAGCTGATCGCGCGGCCCTTCGCGCATCGCGGCCTGCATGGGCCCGGCCGGATCGAGAACAGCAGGGCCGCCTTCGCCGCGGCGATCGCCGCCGGGCACGGCATCGAGCTCGACGTCCAGGCGAGCCGCGACGGGCAGGCGATGGTCTTCCACGACGCCGACCTTGCAAGGCTCGCCGACGCACGCGGCGCGCTCGCCGCCTGGAGCGCGGCCGAGCTGGGCCGGTTCCGGCTGAACGGCTCCGAGGAGACGATCCCCAGTCTGGCCGAGATCCTGGCCCTGATCGGCGGCCGGGTGCCGTTGCTGATCGAGGTGAAGGCGCCGAAGCGGGCGGTGGCCGCGCTCTGCCGAAGCGTCGAGACGGCGCTGACCGGCTATGAAGGCGTCGTGGGCGTGATGTCGTTCAATCCCGAGGTCGGCCATTGGTTCGCGCGCCACGCGCCGCAGCGGCTGCGCGGGCTGGTGGTGACCGAGCAGGGCAAGGGCCTGCGCGGCGTCGCCGAGCGGCCCCTTGCCCTCTGGCGCAGCAGTGCCGATTTCCTCGCCTATGACATACGCGATCTTCCCTCGCGCTTCGCGGGCGCGCAACGCGCGGCGGGCATGAAGGTGCTGACCTGGACGGTGCGCAGCATCGCCGACCGCGCCCGCGCGGCCGAATATGCCAGCCAGATCATCTACGAGGCGCCGACGTCGTGACCGGTGAGCCTGTGGTTGCGCGGCTGGCCGAGGGCGTCTCCGCCTTTAGCGCCGAGGATTGGGACCGCTGCGCCGGCGCGGAGGATCCCTTCCTCAGCCATGCCTTCCTTTCCGCGCTCGAGGATTCGGGGAGCGCGACCGCGCGCACGGGCTGGAGGCCGCTGCCGATCGCGATCGACGGTGTGGATTCGAAGCCCGCGGCTTTGATGCCGGCCTATGTGAAGAGCCACTCCTTGGGCGAATATGTCTTCGATCATGGCTGGGCCGACGCCTATGAGCGGGCCGGCGGCGATTACTATCCCAAGCTGCAGATCGCGGTGCCGTTCACGCCGGTGCCGGGCAAGAGGCTGCTCGGCGATCCGGCGCTTGCGCCGGCCCTGATCGCCGCGGCCGAGAAGGTCGTCGACGCGAACCGCCTCTCCTCGGCCCATGCCACCTTCCTGGTTCCGGAGGACGTCGCCCTGTTCGAGCGCGCCGGCTGGCTGATCCGCGCGGACAGCCAGTTCCACTGGCAGAATGAAGGCTTCGCCGATTTCGACGATTTCCTCGCCACCTTGGCCTCGCGCAAGCGCAAGGCGATCCGCAAGGAGCGGGCAGCCGCCGTGGCCGGGCTGGAGATCGTGCAGCTCAGCGGCGCCGCGCTCGAGGAGGCGCATTGGGAAGCCTTCTGGGCCTTCTACCAGGATACCGGCGCGCGCAAATGGGGCCAGCCCTATCTCACCCGGCGCTTCTTCTCCCTGCTCGGAGAACGGCTCGCCGACCGCGTGCTGCTGGTCCTCGCCTTGCGCGCCGGCCGCCCGATCGCCGGCGCGCTGAACCTGATCGGCGCCGATGCGCTCTACGGCCGCTATTGGGGCTGCGTCGAGGACGTGCCGCACCTCCATTTCGAGCTTTGCTATTATCAGGCGATCGACGCGGCGATCGCGCGCGGCCTCTCCCGGGTCGAGGCCGGCGCGCAGGGCGCGCACAAGCTCGCGCGCGGCTACCGGCCGGTGCCGACCTTCTCGGCCCATTATCTGCGCGACCACCGCCTGCGCGACGCGGTCGCCGACTATCTCGCCGCCGAACGCCGCGCCGTTGCCCGCGAGATCGCGGCGCTGGACGAGATGACTCCGTTTCGGAAGGGGTGAACACCTCGTCATCGCGAGCCCGGCGGTAGCCGGGAGAAGCAATCCAGATCCGGCACGGCCGGATTGCTTCGCTGCGCTCGCAATGACGGACTCGCGCTGCTTGCGAGCCCCACCGAAGCGCCTATGATCCGCCCACTTCTTCAGCGAGGGCGGATCATGCGGAAAGTCTTCTGGGCACCAGCATTGCTTTTCCTGGCCGCGCCGGCGGCGCAGGCCGTGCCGCCGACGGGACCGGAACGCGCCTTCACCGCGCGCGACCTGTTCGATCTCGAAGCCGCCTCCGATCCGCAGATCAGCCCGGACGGGCATTGGATCGCCTATGTCCGCCGTTCCGGCGACATCATGACCGACCTCTTCCGCCGCTCGATCTGGCTGATCGACACGCGCACCGGGACGCAGGCGCCGATCGCGAGCGGCGCCAGCCAGCCGGTCTGGTCGCCCGACGGCACAAGGCTCGCCTATATCGCCGCCGCGGAGGGCGGGCGCGCGCAGCTCTTCGTCCGCTGGATGGCGACCGGCCAGGCCGCCGCGATCACCGGCCTGCCGGATTCGCCGTCGAGCGTCGCCTGGTCGCCGGACGGCCGCGAGATCGCTTATGCGATGTTCGTGCCCGACGAGGCCGCCCGGCTCGGGCCGCCGCAGCAGCGGCCCGAAGGCGCGCAATGGGCCGAGCCGCTGCAGGTGATCACCGCGGTCACCTATCGCGCCGACGGCCAGGGCTATCTCCGCTCGGGCTACGACCAGCTCTTCCTGGTCTCGTCGGAAGGCGGCGCGCCGCGGCAATTGACTTACGGGCCCTATAATAATGGCGGTCCGCTCTCCTGGTCCCGCGACGGGCGCACCCTGCTGTTCAGCGGCAACCGCTCGCCGAACTGGGAGCGCGAGGCGCTGAACACCGAAGTCTATGCGCTGGACGTCGCCTCGGGTCGGACCAACGCGCTGACCGATCGCCCCGGCCCGGACAACGAGCCGACCGTCTCACCCGATGGCCGGCTGATCGCCTATACCGGCTTCGACGATCGCGACCGCTCCTACGAGAACAGCCAGCTCTACGTGATGAATGCGGACGGCTCGAACCGGCATTCGCTGACCGGCGCGCTCGACCGCAGCGTCGGCTCCCCGACCTGGGCCGCGGACGGCCGCGCGGTCTACGTCCAATATGACGAGCATGGCGAGACGCGGGTGGCGCGGGTCGGGCTCGACGGCAGCGTGCGCACCGTCGCGGAAGGACTCAGCGGCGCCGATTTCGACCGGCCCTATACGGGCGGCAGCTTCAGCGTCGCGGACGATGGATCGATCGCGCTGTCCGGCGGCAGCGCGGTGCGGCCGCCCGACGTCGTCCTGGTCCGCGGCGGGGCGCGGCGGCAGCTGACCCGCCTTAACGCCGAGCTGCTCGACAACAAGGCGCTCGGCGAGGTGCGGCATATCGCGGTCGCCTCGTCGGTCGACCAGCGCCCGATCGACGCCTGGCTGACCCTGCCGCCCGCTTATGCGCAGGGGCAGCGCGTGCCCTTGGTCCTCGAAATCCACGGCGGGCCCTTCGCCGCCTACGGCCCACATTTCTCGACCGACGACCAGCTCTATGCGGCGGCGGGCTATGCGGTGCTCTCGGTCAATCCGCGCGGCTCGACCTCCTACGGCGCCGAGTTCGCCAACCTGATCCACCATGCCTATCCGGGCCAGGATTATGACGACCTGATGAGCGCGGTCGATGCCGCGATCGCCCAGGGCTATGCCGATCCCGACCATCTGTTCGTCACCGGCGGCTCGGGCGGCGGCGTGCTCACCGCCTGGATCGTCGGCAAGACCGACCGCTTCAAGGCGGCCGCGGCGCAGAAGCCGGTCATCAACTGGGCCAGCATGGCGCTGACCAGCGATGGAACGCCCTTCTTCGGCCGCTACTGGATGGGCTCGCAGCCGTGGGAGAATTACCAGTCTTACTGGGCTCGCTCCCCACTCAGCCTGATCGCCAACGTGAAGACGCCGACCCTCGTCGTCGTCGGCAGCGAGGATTATCGCA
>JAFAZM010000236.1 GCA_019239785.1 Sphingomonadaceae bacterium | reverse complement strand
GCGCCGGCGGCGGATTCTTCTCGATCGCGTCCTCGAACCAGCGGTTGAGCTGGCCGGTGGTGACCCGCTTCGACCAGGTTTCGCGCAGCTCGAAGGCGGCCGAGAGCAGCTGGTCGATGCCCTTGCCGGTCTTGCCCGAGACGGTGAGCAGAGGCACGCCGCGGGCCTGGCTGAGCCCCTCGTCGAGCGCGGCCCTGATCCCGTTGAACAGGCTGCCCGGCGCCTCGGCGACGTCCCATTTGCTGACCGCGACGAGCAGGGCGCGGCCTTCCTGCAGGACGTTGTCGGCGATCCTCAGATCCTGCGCCTCGAGCCCGCGCGTGCCGTCGAGCAGCAGCACCACCACCTCGGCGAAATCGACCGCGCGGCGGGCATCGGCGACGGAGAGCTTCTCGAGCTTGTCCTCGACCTTGGCCTTCTTGCGCATCCCGGCGGTGTCGATCAGCCGCACCGGCCGAACCTGGCCGTCCGGCGCCTGCCAATTCCAGTCGATCGCGATGCTGTCGCGGGTGATCCCGGCCTCCGGCCCGGTGATCAGCCTGTCCTCGGCGAGGATGCGGTTGATCAGGGTGGACTTGCCGGCATTGGGGCGGCCGACGATGGCGAGCTTGAGCACCGGATCGCCGGCCTCGTCCGCCTCCTCTTCGCCCTCGTCGCGCTCGACATGGGGGCGGAGCTGCTCGAACAGGTCGACGACGCCCTCGCCATGCTCGGCGCTGATCGCGATCGGCTCGCCGAGGCCGAGCGCATAGGCTTCGAGCAGGCCGCTCTCGCCGGCGCGGCCCTCGGCCTTGTTGGCGGCGACCACGACCGGGGTCGCTTCCGAGCGCAGCCAGCGGCCGATCTCCTCGTCCTGCGGCGTCACCCCGGCGTGCGCGTCGATCAGGAACAAGGCGACGTCGGCGTCGCGCACCGCGGCGATGGTCTGGGCGCGCATCCGCCCGGGCAGGGTCTCGGGCGCCTCGTCCTCATAGCCGGCGGTGTCGAACACCCGAAAGTCGAGGCCGAGCAGGCTCGCGTCGCCCTCGCGCCGGTCGCGGGTCACACCCGGCCGGTCGTCGACGAGCGCAAGGCGCTTGCCGACCAGCCGGTTGAACAGGGTCGATTTGCCGACGTTCGGCCGTCCGACGATCGCGACGATAGGGAAGCGGGCCATGCTGGCGCCCTGCCGGGGGATCAGTGGGAGAGTCAACCAATCCGGCGCAGGTCCTCCCCTGAAAGGGGAGGGGGACCAGGCGAAGCCTGGTGGTGGGGTATCAGCATATGAGATCTTTTCTCGGGCGCTGATACCCCTCCACCACCGCCTTCGGCGGCGGTCCCCTCCCCCTTAGGGGGAGGAATCGAGCTTAGCGATAGGCGCTGAGCCGGCCGCTGTCGTCGAGGATGTAGAGCGTGTTGTTGGCGACGATCGGCGGCAGCGAGACGGATTCGCCATGCTGGATCGTCTGCTGGACGCTGCCGTCGACCGGCGAGGCGAAGACGATCTCGCCGCGCGAGCTGGCCAGGACCAGCCGGTTGCCGGCGAGCACCGGGCCGCGCCAGAAGATCGGCCCGCTATGTGAATGCTCGTTGCGCCAGCGGGGCAGCTGCGAGATCCAGCGCACCTTGCCCGAGGAGCGGGCGACCGCGAGCAACTGCGCCCGGTCGGTGACCACGAACACCCATTCGCCAGCCACCGCCGGCGTCGAGAGGCCGGCCGCGTTCAATTCCCAGACCCGCTGGCCGGTGATCAGCTCGACCGCGACCATGCGCCCGCCCTGGCCGATCGCGAAGACGCGGCCATTGTCGATCACCGGATCGGCGTCGATGTCGGAAAGCTGGCCGACCGTGGTCGAGATGCCGGTCCGCGCCAGCGCGTCCTGCCAGGTGACCTGGCCGTTCTCGTAGCGATAGGCGGTGAGCTCGCCCGAGGAATAGCCGGCGACCAGCGTCGACTGGGCGAAGGCGGGGGCGGCGGCGCCGAACACGCCGGAGAGCTCGAACGAGCCCGCCGCCTGCCAGCGCGTGCTGCCGTCCGCGACGCTCAAAGCGTAGAGCTGGCTGTCCTGCGACAGGGCCCAGACCGTGTCGTTGCCGATCGTCGGCGCGCCGCGCAGCGGGCCGCCGGGCTTGACCAGCCAGACCTGGTTGCCGGTCGCGGCGTCGAGCGCGGCGATGTCGCCGGCGCCGTTGGTCGCATAGATCCGGCCATTGTCGTAGCTGACGCCGCCGCCGTAGAGCGTCTCGCGCTGGCTGTGCTCGCCGCGCACCTGATGCTCCCAGATCTGCGCGCCGGTGTCGACGGAGAAGGCGCGCACCCGCGCCATCGTGTCGATCGTATAGATGCGGCCGTCCGCCACCACCGGCTCGGCGGCGAGGCGGCCGGCGGCGCTGTCGCCCTGGCCGATGCTGACGCTCCAGGCCCGCGCCGGCGAATCGCCGAGCGCGACATGGCCGATCGACTTGGAGGGGTTGCCGCCCGGCTGCGGCCAGTCCGGGTTGGCCGCGGGCGGGGGGATCGTTACCGGCACGTCGGCGAGGGTCGGATCGGCTTCCAGATTGGTGTCCTGGCCGAGCACCGGGATGCGCTGGCCGACGGTCGGCGTGGTCGGCCGGTGATGGCCGCGCAGCACGCTGCAGCCGCCGAGCAGGCTGGTCACCACCAACGCGAAGAGGATACGCTTCATTGTCCATTGTCCCTTGTTGCGGCCGGCGCCGGCTGGGCGGGGCCTGCCGGCTGCGCGGGCGCGCCGGCGGCCGGCGCGGCCGGCTCGTCGACGGCATTGATACCCAATGAGCCCGCCATAGACGCGGCTCTCGATCGGATCGAATCCGGCACATTGTGGTCGCGCGCGATCGCGGCGAAGACCGGTCCGGCAAGCTCGGGCCGGTGCATTTTCAGATAGGCGATGCCGAGCATCTCGCCGGCCGAGCCGAGCCAGGCGCTGCCGGGTCCGGCGAGCGGGCGCATCCTCTGCACCACCTGCTGCGGCGGCAGGCCGTCGAACTCGAGCTGGGTCTGGCGGACCAGGGCCGCCTGGCGATAGGCCTCGTCGAACTCCTCATTGCCGGCGATCCCGCGCAGGGTCGCCACCGCGGCCGGGATGCTGCCGGCGGCGACCTGGCTGTTCGCCTGGGCGAAGAGTGCGGCGACGCGGTAGCCGGGCACGCTGCCGTTCTGGAGCTCGGCGAGCTTCGGCGCGGCGGCGTTGCGGTTGCCGGCCTCGAGGCTGTCCAGCGCCGAGGTCAGGGTCTCGCCCTGCTTGGCGATCTCCTCGCGATGATGGTTCTGCCACCAGATCCAGGCGGCGACCGCGGCCATGACGAGAAGGAAGGCGCCGCCGATCAGCCAACCATACTTCTTGACGAAGCGGTTCATCTGGTCGCGGCGAAGCTCCTCGTCCACCTCCCGCAGGAACGTCTCGCCCTCTTCCGGCTTGAGCGCCAATTCACCTCTCCACAAAAAGCTGGACCGCGCCTCAGAGCCGTCCTTCGAAAACAGTCGCGTGGCGCCCGCCGGCGCACGGCGGGCGCGCGCCCCACCGCTCCTTAGCTTTGGCGTCCAGCAAACGGAAGGCCCGATGAACGGACGCTGAGTCCGTTGCCAGACGGGTCCTTACAAAGGCGGGCTGCAGGCGGTATCGCCATTCAAGGGTCGCTGGATATCCCTCCAGCCTAAGCTCCATTACGGGACGCCGGACCCCTTCACTTCCCCCGGTAGATCTGCTCCTCGGTGGGGAAGGCGCGGCTGCGGACGTCCTCGGCATAAGCGGCGGCGGCGGTCTTGATCTCGGAGGCGAGGTCGCCGAACCTCTTCACGAAGCGCGGCGTGCGCTCGAACAGGCCCATCATGTCCTCGGTGACCAGGATCTGGCCGTCGCAGGAGACCGAGGCGCCGATCCCGATCGTCGGGCAGGCGACCGCCTTGGTCGCGGCGGCGGCGACCTCCTCCAGCACGCCTTCGATCACCAGGGCGAAGCAGCCGGCCTCGGCGACGGCGCGGGCATCGGCGAGCACCTTCTCCGCCTCGGCCTCGTCGCGGCCCCGGGCGCGATAGCCGCCGAGGGCGTTCACCGCCTGCGGGGTCAGGCCGACATGGCCGATCACCGGAATGCCGCGCTTCGCCAGGAAGGCCACGGTCTCCGCCATCGCCGCGCCGCCTTCGAGCTTGACCGCTGCGGCGCCGGTCTCCTTCAGCACCCGTGCGGCGCTGCGGAACGCCTGCTGCGGGCTCTCCTCATAGGAGCCGAACGGCATGTCGACCGCGACCATCGCGTGCCAGGAGCCGCGCACCACCGCGGCGCCGTGCGCGCACATCATCTCCAGGCTGACCGGGATCGTCGAGGGCAGGCCGTAGATCACCTGGCCGAGGGAATCGCCGACCAGCAGCAGGTCACAATGCGGATCGAGCAATTGCGCCATCCGCATCGTATAGGCGGTGAGCGCGACGATCGGCTCCTTGCCCTTGCGCGCCAGCAAGGCGGGCGCGGTCAGCCTCTTGCCGGGCGCCGGCGAAGGCGTGGCGCGGCTCGTCGCCGTGTCGATCGTGTAGGTGGACATGGGCGGGGTCTACATCATGCGGGCCTGGGTTTGAACTCCTCCGCTCATCCTGAGTAGGGGCTGAGCCTGGCGAAGACCCGTATCGAAGGACCGCTCGGCTGTGGTGGGTCCTTCGATACGCCGCTTCGGCTTCGCTCAGCGGCTACTCAGGATGGGCGGTTATGGAGAAAGCGCAGCCGGACTCGCAGTCTATTTCACGATCACCAGCGAGGCCTTGCCTTCGCGGCGCGCGACCGCGGTGGTGACGTCGCCGCCGCTGCTGCGCGACAGGCTGAGATCGAGCCGCGAGCCGGCCACCCTCACATCGCTCAGCGCGAGGTCGTCGAGGAAGGGAGGCAGCGCCGGATTGGCGAGCCGCACGATGCCGTCGTCATGGCCGAGCCCGATCCCGGTCGCCGCCGCGACCAAAGCGAAGGGCGCCGCCGCCGCCCAGGCCTGGGGCGAGCAGGCGACCGGATAAGCAGTCGGCCCGCGCTTGCGCCGCCGGGTGAAACCGCAGAACAATTCCGGCAGCCGGCGGAACTCGTCGTAGATCGCGGCCTCGACCAGGCCCTGGAAGATGGCGAGCACCTCCGCCTTGTGGCCGTAGCGGGCGAGGCCGAGCGCGATCAGGGCGTTGTCGTGCGGCCAGACCGAGCCGTTATGATAGGACATCGGATTGTAGCGCGCCTGGCCCGCGGCGATGGTCCGCACCCCCCAGTCGGAGAAGAAGCGCTTGCCGGTCAGCAATTTCGCCAGCCGCGCCGCCCGCTCCGGGCTGGCGATGCCGGCGAACAGGGCATGGCCCGCATTGGAGGAGAGGACCCGGCAGGGCTGCTTGCGTCCGTCCAGCGCCAGCGCGTAGCAGCCCAATTCCTCGATCCAGAACTGATCCTCGAACTGCGCCCGGATCGCCTCGGCCGCCTCGGCATGGCCCGACCCGTCCTCGCCGAGCGCATGCGCCATCTGCGCGGCGGCGCGCTTCGCGGCATAGACATAGGCCTGCACCTCGCAGAGCGCGATCGGGCCCTCGGCGGCGCTGCCGTCGGCGTGGAAGATCGAATCGAAGCTGTCCTTCCAGCCCTGGTTGGCGAGGCCGCGCTCGGTCATCCGCGCATATTCGACGAAGCCGTCGCCATCCATGTCGCCATGGGAATCGATCCAGGCGAGCGCCGCCTTCACGTTCGGCCAGATCGCGCGGATCGTGTCGAGGTCGCCGGAACGCGCCAGATATTCGCCGGCGAGCATGACGAAGAGCGGCGTCGCGTCGACCGAGCCGTAATAGCGGCGGAAGGGCACCTCGCCCAGCCGCGCCATCTCGCCGCCGCGCATCTCGTGGACGATCTTGCCGGGCTCGGCGTCGGCCGCTTCGTCGGTCTCCGTCGCCTGGGTGGCTGCGAGCGTGTGCAGCACGCCCTTGGCGATCTCGGGCGCGACCCAGAGCAGTTCCAGCGCGGTGATCAGGCCGTCGCGGCCGAAGATCGTGCTGTACCAGGGAATGCCGGCATAAGGATAAAGGCCGTATTCGGTCTCGGTCAGCAGCATGTCGATGTCGGAGGCGGCGCGGTCGGTCACCGCGTTGAACAGCTCGTTGCCGCTCGCGATCGTGGTGCGCTCCTTGATCCGTCCGTGATGGACCCGCCGCGCATGCCGGTAGGCGGAGAGGATGTGCGGCGGCTCCGCGCCGGTCTCCGCCATCGCGCAGCTGGTCTTGATGACCACGCTGAAGCTCTCGGACGCGTCGAGGTCGAGGTCCCAGCGCGCATGATGCTCGCCGAGCCGGTCGGGCGGCGGATCGAAATGGAGGCTGGTCGTGCGGGTGATCGAATCGAGCCCGGCATAGGTGAAGCGGACTGTCCGTCCGTCGACCACCCGCACAGCGCGCGTGCCGCGCCTTTTCCTGGTATCTCCGCGCACCTCGAACAAATCGGCGAAATCGGCGTCGAAGCTGAGCTCGAGCGGGATTTTCTGCCCGACCGGCGCGAAGCGGCGCAGCCGGATCCGCTCATAGCAGGTGGTGCCGCAGAGGAACTTGGTCCGGCCGGCATGGATGGTGTCGCGCTGCAGCCAGACCTTGCCGTCCGGTCCATGGAAATCGGCATTGGCGAGATCGACGACCAACGCGCCATTGTCGTCGAGCAGCACCGAGCCGAGCAGCAGAGGATCCATCCCGCCGAGCCGGAGCGACAGGCGCGAGAGGAAACGCGTGTCCTGGTGGTAGAGGCCGTCCGGCGCATCGCCGCCGCCCATGCAGTCGCCGATTTTGTCGAACACGCCGAACATGTCGTCATGCTTGAGCGTGCGGAGCGTCCGGTCGACGAGCGACTTGGTCGCCTCGATATGATAGCTTTCCGGCGTCTCGTGCGTTTCCGCTCCGGCCCAGTTTCCCGGATGGCTGACTTCGTTCATGCGGTCATTCCGCGGCGACCAGGGTCCCCCGGGGCTTTCCGAACAAAGCCGGGCGTTCGGCCGCGCGCAGGCGCTCATAGAGCTTCAGATAGTCGCGGGCCATGCGCTCGGCGGTGAAGCGTTCGCCGAAGGCGACGCGCACCCGCGGGCGCGACAGGCTTGGCAGCGCCTTCACCGCCGCCACCGCCTCGTCGACGCTGTCGACGAGGAAGCCGCTGCGGCCATGCTCGATCACCTCCGGCGTCGAGCCGCAGCGCCAGGCGATCACCGGGGTGCCGGCGGCCATCGCCTCGATCATCACCAGCCCGAACGGCTCCGGCCAGTCGATCGGGAAGAGCAGGGCGCTTGCGCCGCCGAGGAAGGCGCCCTTGTCGGCATCGCCGATCTCGCCGACGAACTCGATCAAAGGGTCGCCGAGCAGGGGCCTCATCTTCTCGAAATAATCGGCGTCGGCACGGTCGACCTTGGCGGCGATCTTCAGCTTCATGCCCGAGCGGCGCGCGATCTCGATCGCCCGGTCGGGACGCTTCTCCGGCGAGATGCGGCCGATGAAGGCGAGATAGCCGCCTTCGCCCTCGCCATAGGGGATGAGGTCGGCGGGCAGGCCGTGATGGACGGTGCCCGCGAAATTGGCGCTTGCGATCGGGCGGCGCTGGTCGTCGGAGATCGAGACGAGCCGCATCTCCGGGAAGGCGTGATAGGCCGGCCAGAAATCGGGCAGGTCCTGCCGCCCGTGCAAGGTGGTCAGGCAGCGGCCGGCGAGCTGCCGGAAGGCCGGGAAGTGCAGGAAATCGATATGGAAATGGAGGATGTCGAACTGGTCGGCGAGGCCGAGGACGCGGCCGAGCATCGCGATCAGGCTGGCGGTGTGGTCGTTGATCCCGGCGAGCCGCAAGCCCTTTTCCGAACAGGCCACCAGCCGCGCGGAGGTGACCGAATCGCCGCTTGCGAACAGGGTCACGTCATGGCCGAGATCGAGCAGCGCCTCGGTCAGCCACCAGATGACCCGTTCGGTGCCGCCATATAATTTCGGGGGAACCGCCTCGGCGAGCGGCGCGATCTGCGCGATACGCATGGAAATACTCCTCCGGCCAGGAGGAAAACGACGGGCTTCGTGCGCGGGTTCCCGCGCCGGCGGGGCTGGAGCGGTCGATCTGATTGCATCAGATCGACCGCTCCAGGTTTTTGTTTGCCGCGATTTCCGAGTCGTCGGACGATTCCATCCGTCTAGAAATCGCTCTAGGTGGCGGCTTTCATCGCTTCGACGAAGGGCCGCACCGGCTCGCCGCGCCCGACCAGGTCGACGATTGCAGAGCCGGAGATCACGCCCGCCGCGCCCGCATCGAGCGCGGCGCGGACATGGTCGGGCCTGGCGATGCCGAAGCCGAACACCGGCGGCGGCGCCCCGGCCTGGCGCAGCGCATCGAGCATCGCTTCATGATCGAAGCGCACCTTCTCGTCGGCCCCGGTGACGCCCGCGCGGGCGACGCAATAGATATAGCCTTCGCCGAGCTCCGCGATCCGGGCGAGCCGCTCGGCCGGGGTGTTGGCCGCCGCGATCAGCACCGGCGCGATCCCCGCCGCCCGCGCCGAAGCCGCATAAGGCGCGACCTCCATGACCGGCACGTCGGCGACCAGCACGCTGTCCGCCCCGGCTTCGGCGGCGGCTCGATAGAAGGCGTCGCGGCCGCGCGCGAGGACGAGATTGGCGTAGGTGAGGATGCCGATCGGAACGTCGGGATGCCGCTCCCGGAAGGCGCGGATCAAAGCGAAGCAGTCGGCGGTCCGCACGCCGGCGCCAAGCGCGCGCACCGCGGCGGCCTGGATCACGGGCCCGTCGGCGACCGGGTCGGAGAAGGGGATGCCGACCTCGA
>JAFAZM010000212.1 GCA_019239785.1 Sphingomonadaceae bacterium | reverse complement strand
CCGCGGCCCGTCGATCCGGAAGTCGTGGCCCTTGGGCTTGCCAAGCATCAGCAGGTCGAGCGCCGCGTTCACCGCCTCCACACCGCCACTGCGCAGAAGCTCGCGCAACTCGACCTTCTGGTCCTGGCCGAGGCAGCCATAGACGGTGCCGGTCGCTGCGACCCTGATCCGGTTGCAGCCGGTGCAGAAATTCTCCGTCAGCGGGGTGATCAGGCCGAGCCGGATCGCGCTGCCGCCGACCTCGTAATAGCGCGCCGGCCCGCCCGTCCTTCGCAGCGACGGCATCAGCTCGAACCGCTCCGCCAGCCGGGCCTTCACCCCGTCGAGCGGCAGATAGTGGCAGGAGCGGTCCTCCTCGACCTCGCCCAGCGGCATCGTCTCGATCAGGGTGAGGTCGTGCCCCCGCCCGGCGCACCATTGCAGCATCGGCGCGATCTCGTCCTCGTTGAGGCCCTTCAATGCCACCATGTTGATCTTGACCGCGAGCCCGGCCGCGGCCGCCGCGTCGATCCCCGCGAGCACCTGGCCGAGCTCGCCGTGGCGGGTGATGTAGCGGAAGCGCTCGGGGTCGCGGCTGTCCAGGCTGACATTGACCCGCCGCACCCCCGCGGCATGCAGCCCGGCGGCGAAACGAGCGAGCCTTGTGCCGTTGCTGGTCAGGGTCAGCTCATCCAGGCCATGGCCGACGCGCGCGCCAAGCCTGGCGATCAGGTCGCCGATATCGCGCCGCACCAAAGGCTCGCCGCCGGTCAGCCTGATCCTTTTCACGCCGCGCGCGATGAAGATGTCCGTGAGCGCCTCGATCTCCTCGAAGCGCAGCACGTCGCTGCGCGGCAGGAAGCGCATCTCCTCGGCCATGCAATAGCGGCAGCGCAGATCGCAGCGGTCGGTGACCGACAGGCGGACATAGGAAATCCGCCGTCCGAAGGTGTCGACCAAGCTGTGCATCGCGCCTAGTCTACGCTTCCGGCCGGATGCGGACAAGGCGGCGACCGCCGCCCGACCCGAGTCGCGGGCGCGCAGAAGAGTCATGAATCCGCCGCCGAAATACGCGGCTTTACGCGCAAAACATGCGAAAAAATCGCGCCCATGTCGCGATTCGGGCCGGTTCGCCGCGGATGAGCATTGACAGACTTCGATCGGGCGCGTCAGCTTCCTCTACAGAGTCGCGCGCCAGTTCGCGGCGCCGTGTAGATCGCGTTCGAATCCATTTCGGGAGTATCCGGGCAGCGGTCGTGCCGACATGGGCGCCGCCCGGATTGCGGTTCTTGGGGAGGCGGCCGGACGTCCGACAGCGCATGCGCATAGCCATACTCTCGCCCATCAGATTGATCGGAGAAGGCATCGCCGCCTCGCTGCGCGCGTGCGACGCCGGCTTCGAGCCGCAGGTGGTGTGCGAGGTACGCGAGCTGCGCGCGCTGGTCGCCTCGCCGGCGCCGCCGAGGCTGGCGATCGTCGACGTCACCCAGCAGCTCCCGCTCGACCCGATCCGCCGCTTCCATCTCGACCTGCCGGATCTGCCTTTGCTTGCGCTCGGCATCCACGAGCAGGACGCGGAGATCGTCGCCCATGGCAGCGCCGGCTTCATCGGCTATCTGCGCCGCGAGGACGGGCTGGACCAGCTGCGCGAGCGGGTCGACGACGCCGTCTCCGGCCGGCTGCTCTGCTCGCCGGAGATCGCCGCCGGGATCATGCGCGGCCTGTTCCTGCGCGCCGCCGAAGGTCCGGCGCCGCGCAGCGTCGAGCTCACCCTGCGCGAAGCCGAGGTCGCCGACCTGGTCAGCCGCGGCCTTTCCAACAAGGAGATCGCGCGCGCGCTCGATCTCAGCGAATCGACGGTCAAGCACCACGTCCATTCGATCCTCGGCAAGATCGGCGTGCCGAGCCGCTTCCAGCTGGTCCGCGACGCCCGCCAGGAGGCGTGGGCGCCGCCCCTCCTCAGGCGCGCCTGACCCGGATATCCTCCCCGTCCCGGGGCGCTACTCGAGGAGTTCCAGATGCGAGGACCGACCCAATGTCCGAAGTGCCAGGGCGCGATGAGCGAGGGCGTCATCGCCGAAAAAGGGGATGCGGGGTGGGGGATCGCTTCATTCCTTCCCGGCACGCCCGTGGTGTCGCGCTGGTTCGGGCTCAAGGTCCGCAAGAAGGACCTCATCCCGATCTCGGCTTGGCGCTGCGGGCGCTGCGGCTACCTCGAAAGCTACGCACTGTCCGGCTGAACCGAGCGCGCGCATGAAACGGCCCGTTCGGTGGAAACCGCTCAAGGAAGGCCGTTCGGGATCCTGAGGCCCCGTCCTAGCTAGGCGGGATTGGCCGGCGGCGGCGCCTTCGGGTCGACCGGCACCGGGTCCGGCGTTGGGGGCGGCGGCGGGACCACAATGGCCTGCGGCGCCGCAACGGCGGCCGCCGCCACCGGCGCGCCCGGCTCGCGGTCCCCGACCATGGCGGGACGCACCAGGCGGCGCACGCCCTTGTGCAGCGGCCTCCAGACGCCGTTGACCAGGGAAATGCGGGCGAGCAGCACGCAGCAGCCGCAGCCGCAGGCACTGCCGCAACCGCAATCCTCGGCGCAGTCGGTGCGGGTGTCGTGATCGTCGTTGCAGGTGTTGCGGCCCGAGGGCGAAGGCGAAACGGCGGCGTCGGCCCGGCCGGCGGACGGCGCGGCGGCCATGTCGCTCGGCGCCGAATCGCCGGGATTGGGGCAGCCGCAGATGCAATCCGGCGCCTCGAAGCTGACCGTCACTTCGGAAAGGGCGCGGATCCGGGTCGCCTGGGTGGCGCCGTCATAATCGTCGGCCTCGCAGACCAGCGACCGCGGCTGGCAGAGCTTCTCCTTGCCGCAGAGGATCACCCAGAAGGGCTTGGCGTCCTTCCTGATCTGCTCGGCCTTCCTCTTGTCGAAGGCGATCGTCACCGGCGAGGGGAGCTGCTGCGGATCGCCGCAGCCGTCGAGCGCGAGGCCCGGCGAGACGGTGACGTTCAGCCCGCATTCCTCGTCGACCTTGACGGTCAGCCCGCAGATCACGCCGCAGCCGAACAGGTTGCGGAACAGGAGCCGGCTCAGCGAGCGCGTATAATCGACCGCGGCGGTGAGGTCCGAATCCTCGAGGATCAGGCCGGGCGAGTAACGCGGGCGCTCGAGCGTCGCGGCGACGGTCTGGGAGTTCTGGCCTCCCGCCCCGTGGCAATTGCAATTCTGGGTCATTTCGGGCCCTCCTTCTCTGGCCTAGCGCGCCTTGCGCCGCACGGGGGCGGCAGGCCTGCGCGTCGGGGCGTTGACGGTGAATGCGGAGATGAAATCGCTGCCCGGCCAGCCGGGCCTCGTCTCGAGATAGCCGCCGCCGGCAGCGACGAGCTGGCCGTTGGCATCGACGATCAGGCCGCCGCGGACGCCGATCTCGACGATCGTGCCCTCGCGCTCGTCATAGGCGCTGGTGCTGGAGTAGATTTCCTCCAGCCAGTAATTGCCGTGGACGATCGGCACGAAGGCGCGCGTGGTGCCGGGCGGATCGCCGTTCTGGGTCGGCGCGACCTTGATCCCGGTCACCGGCAGCCGCCGCACCAGCCGCACCGCATCGTCCGAATCCCAGTGCAGCAGGGTGATCGCGATCGCGTGCGGGCTGAGCGACGCGACCTGCACCGGCCCCGAGAAGAGCACCCAGAATTTGGTGTCGACCGGCGATGGCGAACGGGTCCCCGCTTTGCCGCCCGTGAACATCGCGGCATAATCGTCAAAGGCGACCCTGTCGCTCTCGGCGCCGAGGAAGCGCCGCCAGCCCACGTCCCGGATCCGGGTGAGGTCGCAGCCGCGGATCAGGTCGAAAAGGCTGTCGTTCGGCCGGGTCAGCCGCCTCGGCCCGATCGAATCCGCGACCGAGGCGACATAGGGATCGCCGCAGCGCCAGGCGATGGTGACGCAGGCCAGCGGCACGCCTGCGGCCGGATCGAAGGCGAAGCCGTCGCGGCCCGGCTGCAGCGCCGCCTCGCAGCAGGCGGCGGCGCCCTCGGAACGGTCCATGCTCCAGCCGGCGAGAATGCGGTGCGGCCCGCGGTCGCCGACCGCGGCGAGCAGCGGCGCGCCGGCGCCCTCGGGCCGCTCCCATTTGTGGATGTCGGCGCCGTCGGGCCCCGGCGTCCAGGGCGAGGCGGGGCAGGCGACGAGGCCGGACGGGCAATCCTCCATCGCGGTCAGCGAATAGACCACGGTCTCGCAGATATGATTGGCCTCGCAGACCGGATCGCCGCAGCCCTCCTTGAGCACGACCCGGTCGATCCGCCGCTCGGCATAATGGGCGCAGAGCAGATAATGCGTATCGGCCTCGTCGCCACCGTCCCTGTTTCCCCCGTCCGGGACCTCGGCAGCCGCGCCTTGGCCGTTCGCGCCGATGACCTTCGTTCGCTCCTTCGGCGGCTGGCCGCGCTCCAGCCCGCAGCGGCCGTTGGTCAGCCAGATCATGTCGGTCGGATCGCGCAGCTCGACCGCCTCGCAGGCGACCAGCTCGCGGCCGTGCCGATCGAAGGCGACGCCCTCGCCGATCACGATGTTGCGTCCGCCGATCTCGCCCTGCGCCGGCGTGATCCGGAAGCCGGAGACGATTCCCCAGCCGAGCATCTGCCGGTTGACCAGCCGCCGCCGCTGGATCGCGTAGCGCTGCTCCGCCTCGTAATCGGCGACGGTGAGCAACTTGCCGCGGAAATAGCGGTTGCGGATGCCGGGGCTGCACGGCGTGCAGTCGGTCGCCGTCTTCGGTCCATCACACTGACAGCTCATCGGACCCTCCTCATTCTATTCACAAAAGCCTGTGGTCGGCGGGGGTCGCGCCCTCGCCGTCGAGCCGTGCGGCGCCGCGCCCGCCGGTGCGGGCGGCGCCGAGCGCCGGGCCGACACCAAGGCGCACCTGCTCCGGCACGTCGATCGTCGTGATCACGTCGGCGGGCTGGACGGCGCCGTGGTCGCGCCACGGCGTCCAGCGCAGCCGCACGCGCAGGTCGGCCGGCACCATCGCCTCGATCATCTCGGGAATCGCGTCGCGGAAGCGCAATTGCTCGCGCGTGCTCGCCGGGATGACGACCAGGACCTCGGGCATCGGCGCGATCAGATGGTCGGCGCAGGGGTCGGTCGGGCAGAGGCCGGTCCTGCCGAGCACCAGCCGCGCGTTGAGCCTGGGCACGCGCATCGACGGGCCGGCGAGCATTGCCGGGAGGCTGCTGCCGCTGCCGAGCGTGATCGGGATCGTCTGCTCGGTGCGGTCGACCACCCGGATCGGGCGGCCGGGGAACAGGGCTTCGAGCATCGCGATCAGGCCGAGCCGCGTGCCGCGCCTGGCCAGGACCGCCGGCGCCGCCTTGACCAGCCGCTGCTGCATCGCCGCGCTCAGCGCGTCGTGGAAGGGGAGGCCGAGCATCGCGGCGAGGTCGGGCAGCCAGCGCGGGCTGGTCTCGTCCGGATCGAGCCGCGCAGCCAGGCGGGCGATGCGATGGTCCATCCCCTGCGTGGTCGCCTCGAGCACGGCGACCAGGCGCCGCATCGTGCCGTCGCGGTCGCCGTCGCCGCTATAGATGGCCGGCAAATCGTCCATCAGGCTGCGCGCCTCGTGGATGACGATCAGGCTCTCGACCTGCGGCGCCGAATCGGCGCTGTTGCGCGCGATCCGAAGGTCCACCCAAAGCAATGGCCCGACGGCCTGATGGAGCGGGAAGGCGAAGCGCTCCGGCTCCGCCGGTCCGTCCCGCGGCTCGCCCAGATAGGTGAAGAGCGGCGACCAGGCGAGCATATCCTCGACCTTCTCGAGCCTCTGCGACATCGGCAGCGCCGCATCGGCGAGGCTCTGCTCGACCCTGGCGGCGAGCGTTTCATCCCTGGTCGCCGCCCAGCGCAGGCTCAACGTGGCGCGCTCCGGCAGAAGCGCCACGACCTCGGCGCGAAGCCAGGTCCCGGCCGGGCTGATCGTCTCCAGCGGCGGCGTCAGCAGCCGGCGGCCGCCCGGCCGTCCGAGCCCGGCGAAGCGCCGCACCCGCTGGCCGCCGTCCTCCGGGAAGAGGCCGAGCAGATCGTCGCCGGCAGCGGCGAGCAGGTCCGGCGCCTGCCCGTCCAGCCAGCTGCCGGTGACGAGCAGATTGCCGTCCGCATCGAGCAGCAGGAAGGCGCGGGCGGGGCCGATCGCGCCAGTGACCAGGAAGGCCGCCCCAGCGCTCGCGATCCTCGCCTGCGTGCCGTCCCAGCCGGGCCCGGCGATGCGGCGGAGGTCGAGCGCGACGGCGGCGCCGGACCGGGGCTCGAGCAGGTCGAGCCGGCGGCCGTCCTTCGCGAGCAGGCCGAGCCGGCCGTCCGCGCCGGCGAGCGCGGCATAGGCCTGCTCCAGCGGCAGGATTCGGCCGACCGGCGCGCCGCCGCGCGAGATCCGGCCGAGGCTCCGCGCGCCGAGCAGCCAGAGCCCGTCCTTGCCGTCCGGCGCGATGTCGGTCGGGCTGCCCTCGTCGCGGTTGATCAGCAGCTGCAGGCTGCGGCCGTCGAGCTGGAGCAGGCGCCGCGAGCCCGCCTCGTCCCCCTCGGTCGGCGGCGCACATTCGGCCAGCGCCCAGAGCGCCTCCCGCCCGGCGACCAGCCGCACGACCTTGCCGAGCCCGGGGCCCTCGACGCCGGCGAAAGGCGTCTCGCGGCCGGCCGCGAACAGCTTGCGGCAGCGGTCGACCCAGAACAGGTCGCCGCGCGGCGAGAGCGCGACCGCCTCGGCCGGGCAGTCGATGAAGCCGCAATCGCTGCCCGCGCGCGGGTCGAGCACCAGAGTCTCGGCGAGGCCGGAGGCGCGGACCGCCGCCCACTGGGCCGGGGTGCGGAAATGATAAAAGGGGCCGGGCAGCAGGCTCATCGCACCGCCCCCGGATCGACCCGCACGTCCTCGGCCTCGACGACCAGCAGAGGCAATTCGTTGCGGGCCAGCTTGAGCCTGCCACCCTCGATCGGGCGGCCCTCGCCGTCGAGCAAAGCGAGCCCGGTCACCGCGGCGACGCCGTCGAGCCGCCTGATCCAGCCGCCCACGGCCATCGCTGCGACGTCCTGGCCGAGCGGCCAGGCGGCCCCCTTGCTTCCGGTCGGCAGCAGCCGGTCGGCAAGCTCGGCCCTGATCTCCTTCGCCACTTCGGCCGGCACGCGCCCCGGCGCGGCGACCGCGCGCACCTGCACGCGCAGCTCCCGCCAGACCGGCGAGGCGATCAGGAAGCGCTCCGCCAGCGCGATCCGCGGCCTGAGCTCCCGGCCGATCGCCTTGCGCCAATCCTCGGTCTCGCTCGCCTCGCCCTCCCGGGTGACGATCAGGGTCCGGGTCGCCGGCGAGGCCGGCCGGCGGCGGGCGGGTTCCCAATTCTCGATCACCGAGGCGCGCGCGATGCCGTAGGCGGGGGAGAGGCCCCTGGCCGCCGTCTCGATCTGCTTCGAGGTCGCGAGCGTGCGCTCGTCGCGGAGCCGGACCCGAAGCCGCGCCAGCCGGTCGTCGAGATCGTCGGCATCCTTGCCGCCTTCGATCGCTTCCGCATTGCCCCAGCGGGTGCGCAGCGCGTCGAGCTGCCAATCGATCCCGGCCGCCAGATCGCCGCCGGCGCCAGCGCTGAGCACCAGCTGCACCAGGATCTGCGCGCCCTGCGGCGGCCGGCGGCCGTTGACGCCGTTGCCGAAGGCGATCTCGATGCGGCTGCCGTCCGGCTGCTCCTTGAGCTCGTAGCAATCGTCGCCGGGCCCG
>JAFAZM010000101.1 GCA_019239785.1 Sphingomonadaceae bacterium | reverse complement strand
CGGCGCCGTGGCCGGCTGGGCCGGGGCGGCCGGTGCCGCCGGCTGGGCTGGATCTGCCGGCGTTGCCGGTGGGTCCGCATCGGCCGCCGGGGCCGCGGCCGGCGCTCCCGCGAGCTTTTCCCAGGTCTTGGGGCCGGCGATGCCGTCGGGCACGAGATTGGCGCCGCGCTGGAAGGCGCGCAGCGCCGCTTCGGTGCTGGGGCCGAAGACGCCGTCGACGGCGACGTGCAGCAGCCCCTGCAATTGCCGCACGGCATCGCCGCGCGCGCCGCGGCGGAGGGTCGGCCGCTGGGCGGCGTCGGCGGCAGGGATCGGCGGCCGCGGGGTCTTGCCCTGCAGCAGGTCGGCGACCGCATTGCGGAAGGACGGCATGTCGAAGCTGGGGTCGCTCTTCCGCCGCGGCGGCAACGCATATTCCTTGTGGCCGCAGCACATATTGGCACCGGCATTGATGTGCCCGAGGATCGCGGCGACGCCGCGCTGATAGGCATCGATCTGCACGGCGGGCCAATTGTCCTTGTCGAGGCCGTCATTCTCGGCCTCGATGCCGATGAAGCTGGAATTGCCGGTGGTGATTCCCTCCCAGCGGCCGATGCCGGCATGGTTCGCGCGGCCCGCGGCGACGATGTAGAAGGTGCCGTCGCGTCCGAGGCCGAGCTGGGCGAGCGGCCCGTGCAGGTCCGGCCGCCCGTCGATCAGCATCTGCAGCGTCGGCATGTTCTTGTCGAGATGACCCGCCGTGGCGGTGTGATGGCAGATGACGCCCCGGACCGTGCCCATCTCGGCGCGGCCGCGGCTGCGCCAGCCTTCGGTTTCCGCGACCTTGAGCCCCGCCGCCTCCAGCACCTCGGGCAGCCATGTCAGCGAAAAGACCATGTCAGGCTCCTCCTTGCGGTGGCGCCGGCGGCGCCACCCCGCCGGCCGCGGCGGGCAATTGGGTGTCGGTGGTGACCTGGTCGTCGGGAAGCGGCTCGTCGCTGACGCAGCCGTCGGTGGCCGCCTCCTCTGGCACCGGATCCGGCTCGTCGGCCGCTTCTCCCTGGGTTTGCCCGGCCGGTGGAGGCGTCCCCGCCGCGCCCTGCTGCGGCTGGGCCGGCGGTGTTGCCGGAGCCGGCGGCGCCGGCGGCAGCGGGGTCGGCCGCGGCTGGTCGCGATCGGTGGAGGCCGTCGCCTTGGCGAGCAGGTCGGGGACGAACTGCTCAGAGAAGCCCGCGATGAAGCCGGCTATGAGCGCCATCAGCCAGTCGGTCCCGCAAGCGGTTGGGAGCGTATTGTTGGCGCCGAACTTGATGTTGACGACGCCGGCGCACATCAGCGCCATCAGCACGACTGCCGCGATGACGCCGATCGTAATGCGGAGCACCGCGTCCATTAGGTTTGCGGTCCGCTCGAGATCCGGAAGCACCCGCCGGCTGCGCATGGTCAGCGAAACCGAGAAGAAGGCGCCGACCGCGCCCGCCGCGCTTGCCCGGAACAGATCGATGCCGGCGCCTTCGAAAGCCCGGAGCGAGGTGATCATCGCGACAGCCACGAGCCAGGCCGCGCCGACCGAAAATGCCAGCGCAAGATATTCGAGCCGGCCCCGCGCGACCCGCTCGGCCATGATGTCCTGCTTGATCTCCTGCAGCAGCGCTTCGGCCGAGGGGACGTCGTTCTCGAAGGCGACGACCAGGGCGTCGCCGACGCGACGGTCGTACCGCTCGGCCCTGGCTCTGAGCTTGGGATTCTTCGATGTCCGCCAGCCGTCGATCAGGCCGTTGATCTCGCCGCGCAGCGGGTTGAGCCTGGCCATGGCGCGGCGCTGGTCGTCCGCAGCCTTCTTCGAGTCAGCAAACTGGACGAGCACGCGCTGCTTTGTCCGATAGACGGCATAATCGGGCGGCCGGCGGCCGTAGAAGGTGAGGATGTCAATGCCAAGAATATCCGGCCCACCGACGACAAGATCGGCGACATTCTTGCTGGGCATCGGAATCTCCCCCCTTGATCAAATGATATTCGAAAGACTCTCCGCCCAATACCGGCCGGACATGCAGTGGCGCCGGCGAAACGTTAAATGAAAGCCACGCCTGGTGGGAAGTCAAGCGATTGTTTCTGCTTCGACAAATGCGAAGTCAGCTGAAGGAATGGCATGGAGGGTGGGCGGCGGCGCGAGTTGCGGTCCGGCGCCGTTTGCGCGCAGCCCCCGTTCGCGAGCCTGTCGGACGCGGAGATCGGGGGCCGCATGTCACGCTTTTTGCCTTGCGCCGAGACCGCTCTGCGGCGAAGCGTGCAGGCATGACCAGCGCCGATTTCTACCGCATCCGCCGCCTGCCGCCCTACGTTTTCGCCGAGGTGAATGCGATGAAGGCGGCGGCGCGGGCGCGTGGCGAGGACATCGTCGACCTCGGCATGGGCAATCCGGACGGGGCGCCGCCGGCCCATGTGATCGAGAAGCTGGCCGAGGTCGCCCGCGATCCGCGCGCGCATCGTTACTCGGCGTCGAAGGGCATTGCCGGGCTTCGCAAGGCGCAGGCCGGCTATTATGCCCGCCGCTTCGGCGTCGAGCTCGATCCGGAGAGCGAGGTGATCGTCACTTTGGGCTCCAAGGAGGGCCTCGCCAATCTCGCCCAGGCGATCACCGCGCCCGGCGACGTCGTGCTCGCGCCCAATCCCTCCTACCCTATCCACACTTTCGGCTTCATCATCGCCGGCGCGGCGATCCGCTCGATCCCGGCGGCGCCGGGGCCTGAGTTCTTCGAAAGCCTGGAGCGGGCCGTCCGCTACACGGTGCCGCAGCCCAAGGTGCTGGTGATCGGCTACCCCTCCAACCCGACCGCCTACACCGCCGATCTCGCTTTCTACGAGCAGGTCGTCGCCTTCGCCCGCGCCCACGGCCTCTGGGTGATCAGCGACCTCGCTTATGCCGAGATTTATTTCGGCGATGCGCCGACGCCGTCGATCCTGCAGGTGCCGGGCGCCAAGGAGGTCGCGGTCGAGTTCACCTCGATGTCAAAGACCTATTCGATGGCTGGCTGGCGGATCGGCTTCGCGGTCGGCAATCCGAACCTGGTCGGCGCGCTCGGCCGGGTGAAATCCTATCTCGATTACGGCGCCTTCACGCCCATCCAGGCGGCCGCGGTCGCTGCGCTGAACGGGCCCCAGGATATCGTCGAGGCGAACCGCAAGCTCTACAAGGGCAGGCGCGACGTGCTCGTCGACAGCTTCGGCCGCGCCGGCTGGGAGATCCCGCCGCCCCACGCGAGCATGTTCGCCTGGGCGCCGATCCCGGAGGACTATCGGGCGATGGGCGCGATGGAATTTTCCAAGCGGCTGCTGACCGAGGCCGGTGTCGCGGTCAGCCCGGGCGTCGGCTTCGGCGAGGAAGGCGAAGGCTATGTTCGTATCGCTTTGGTCGAGAACGAGCACCGCATCCGCCAGGCGGCGCGGGGGGTGAAGGCGTTCCTGGCGAAGGGGCAGTACGACCACAACCGCAAGCGGGCGTGATCCTGAAATCCCCTCTCCCGTTTCGGGGAGACGGAGGGGCCCGCTCGCGCAGCGGGTGGGAGGGTGAGGGCAAGGGGGCGATAATAATCCGCGCCCTTTCGCCCCCGCCGCTGCCCTCACCCTGCCGGCGTTCCGCCGGCTGTCCCTCTCCCCTGCAGGGAGAGGGAGGCTAGGGCAGGCGCGCCTTCGGAAATCCTTCCCACGCCGCGTCGTAATCCGGCTGCGCATGGTCCAGCGCGAACCGGGTCGGCCGGTAGGGCCAGCAGCTCTCCACCATGAACGCCATCGTGCCGTCGATCTTGTGCGGCTTCAGCTCCGCCTCGCTCGCGCCCTTCCAGCTCGCCGCGTCGGGGCCGTGGCCGGCCATCAGATTATGCAGGCTCATCCCGCCGGGCGCGAAGCCTTCCGCCTTGGCGTCATAGGCGCCCGTGATCAGGCCCATGCACTCGCTCATCACGTTGCGGTGGAACCAGGGCGGGCGGAACGTGTCCTCGGCGACCAGCCAGCGCGGCGGGAAGATCACGAAATCGGCATTGGCCCGGCCCGGCACGTCGCTCGGGCTGGTCAGCATTGTAAAGATCGACGGATCGGGATGGTCGTAGCTGATCGTGCCGATCGTGTTGAACAGGCGGAGGTCGTATTTCCAGGGCGCGAGATTGCCGTGCCAGGCAACGACGTCGAGCGGGCTGTGGTCCAGCTCGGTGACCCAGAGCGCGCCGAGCTGCTTCTGGATCAGCTGGAAGCGCCCCTCGCGGTCCTCATAGGCGGCCTGCGGCGTGAGAAAGTCGCGCGGATTGGCGAGGCCGTTGGCGCCGATCGGGCCGAGCTCGGGCAGCCGGAACAGGGCGCCGTGATTCTCCGCGACATAGCCGCGCGCCTGGCCCTCCGGCAGCAGCACGCGGAAGCGGACCCCGCGCGGGATCAGGGCGACCTCGCCGGGGCCGATCCCGATCGCCCCCAGCTCGGTGCGCAGGTCGAGCCGGCCCTGCTCTGGAATGACGAGCAGCTCGCCGTCCGCATCGAAGAAATAGCGGTCGGCCATGTCGGCATTGGCGCGGTAGATATGGACGGCGACGCCTTCCAGCTCGGCCGGATCGCGGTTCGCCATCATCGTGACCAGGCCGTCGACGAAATCAGCGGGTTCGCCCGGCATATCGAGCGGGTCCCAGCGCAGCCGGTTGGGCGGCAAAGGCGCGTCGGCCGTGCCCGGCGCGAACAGGCGCGCTCCTTCATAGCGGCGATAGGGAGGATGCGCCGCGCTCGGCTGCATCCGGTAAAGCCAGGAGCGCCTATTCTCGGCGCGCGGCGCGGTGAATGCAGTGCCGGAGAGCTGCTCGGCGTAGAGACCGAAGGCCGGCCGCTGCGGCGAATTGCGGCCCTGCGGCAGCGCCCCGGGCACGGCCTCGCTGGCGAAATGGCTGCCGAAGCCGGACATATAGCGAGCGGTCATCTGGGCCCCGAAGCTGCGTCCTGCGCGCAGTACAGGGAGAAGGGCAGTGCGGCAAATCCTCCGCTCGCCTCGCGCGCCTGCCTAGCCGAGCCAGGAGACGACCAGAGCACCCGTCGCGGCGAAGGTGACGAAGGTGGTGGTCCAGCCGAGCGCATTGGTCCAGCGGCCGTTGCGGCGGGCGCCGACCACCTGCTTGCGGTTGGTGAGAATCATCATCAGCAGCAGCAAGGGCGGCACGGTGAAGCCCTGCACGATCCCCGACCAGACCAGGGCCCGCATAGGATTGAAGCCGAGGAAGTTCAGGCCGACCGCGAGCAGGGTCACCGCGGCGATCGTCCCGTAGAAGACCGGATTGTCGCGTGGCTTGTCGTGGAGGCTGCCCTGGCGGCCGATGCCCTGGACCAGGTCGTAGGCGGCGCCGGTCGTCATCACCGGCACCGCGAGGAAGCCGACGCCGACCACGCCCGCCGCGAACAGCAGGGACGCGGCCGATCCGGCAAGCGGCGCCAGCGCCTGCGCCGCCTGGGCCGCGGTGTCCACCGCGGTCTGGCCGGACCTATGGAGAGTGACCCCGGTGGCAAGAATGATGAAATAGAGGATCAGGTTCGAGAAGATCATCCCGGTGAGCACGTTCCTCTGGGTCCGCTGCAACTGGCGCTTCGAGGCGCCCTTGCGCTGCCAGAGCCGGATGCGGCCCTCGCAGATCTGCTCCTCCACCTCCTGGTTCGATTGCCAGGTGTAGACATAAGCGGAGAGCGAGGTGCCGATGCAGGCGACCAGGATCGAGAGGAAGTCGGCGGTGAAGGGGATATGGGGGACGAAGGTGCCGCGCAGCACCGTCCCCAGGTCGGGCCGCGCCAGGATCGCCGCGACCACGTAAGCGAACAGGACCAAGGCGAGCCAGCGGAAGATCGCGCGGATCAGGGGATAGGAGCCGAGCAGCTGCAGCCCGAAGATCAGCGCCGCCGCGCCGGCCACGATCAGGGGGGTCGGCACCGGCAGCAGCAGGTTCAGCGCCGCGCCGACGCCGCCGAGATCGGCCGCGGCTTCGATGATGTTGCCGGTGAAGGCGATCGTCACGATCGGGTAGAGCAGCCAGCGCGGGAACTGGTCGCGGATGCAGGCGAACAGGCCGCGGCCATAGACCTGGCCGATCTTCGCGGAGAGGTAGACCGAGACGAACATCATCGGCAGCAGCAGTGGCGCCAGCCACAGGATCGCCGGACCGAAGCGCGCGCCGGCGCTGGCATAGGTGCCGATCGCCGAAGGATCGTCGTCCGCCGCGCCGGTGACGATGCCGGCGCCCAGGGACTGGAGGATGGGTCGGCGGCCGTCCCGATCCTGTTCGGCGGGTGCGTCGCTGGCGCCGGGCCTCTGCCCGGCACGATCAGCCACGGGCTGCCGCCGGACCGCTCTCCCCACCCGCCGGTTGATCGTCCGGCCCGACGACTCCGGCGATCAGGCCGCGCTGCATCGCGTCGGCTGCCGGCAGATACCAATTGTGCAGCGCGCGCTCGAACAGCTCGTCGAGCGTCACGCCGCTGCCCTGGATGAGGCGGCGGAAACCCTCCTCCTCCACCGCGATGCCCGCCTCGAGCTGGGCGCGGAGCGCATTCACCTGCGGCAGGCTGGCGCGGAGCGGGCCCGAAATCTCGATCGTCTTCTCGAGCTGGCGGCAATGCACCATCAGCATCGCATCGGAGGTGAGATAGCGGTCCTCGCGCGGGAAGGCCGACATGATCGTCGCCCCGGCCGAATAGACGATGGTCTTGCCGAGGAAGAGGAAGCGCCCCGACAGACGGTGCCGGGCGCGATCGATCTCCAGCACGATGCGGCGGGCGAGCTCGGCGTCGCCGCCGAGCGTGGTCAGCTCCAGCGCGATGTCGCCGACTTCCGCTTCGACCGCTTCCAGATCCTGCAGGAAGCCCTGTACTTTTGCTTCGTTGATCTGCCCCAGGATCGACAGGCGCGGCTGCAGCAGCGCCTCGGGCACGGGATTCGCGCCGACCATCTTTCTCCTTTCACGCCAACGGCCGTCCCGCGAGAGTGGCGCAACGCCCGAGAGCCCGCGAGAACGGAGGAAGATGCCGCGCGTTCCCAGCCCAGCGAGTGTTGGAAGCAGTTGTGCGGCTCAGGCGACCTTGCGCTCTTTCCGCACCGGCGCGTAACGCTCGATCATCCGGCCGCAAAAATCCGCGAAGCAGGCCGGGTCGCGCGGCGGGCTGGTATGGTGCGGCGCGATCCCTTCATGATCGGGAGTGAAGCAGAAGGTGATCGTCGTCTCGAACGGCGCCAGCGCTTCCATTTGCCGGTCGAACCAATCCTCCCAGCCCGGCCGGTAGCTGTCCCACCAGCTGAGCCCGGTGCGGACATGGGTTACGTTGAGCTCCTTCAGCCACCGCACCGCCTCGTCGAGGCGCGGGTCCTCGTAATGGAACCACTGCATGATTCCCATTTCGGGAGCGTGGCGGCGGAAATGGTCGAGCGCCGGCTTGGGGCTGCCGTCCTCGCGGATCAGGCCCATGTAGAAATGGCGGTAATAAGAGGAGCCCTCGGCCTCGCGGTGGCGGGTGGTCGCCTCCCAGGCGCGCGGCAGGTCGAACAGGGAATACCAGAAGATCCGCGGCACCCGGCCGATCAGCAGCTCGGCGGTGCGGTCGAGGCCGAACACCTGCACCTCCTCGGCGCCGAAGCTGCCGACGCCGACCTCGGTCACCCAGATGTCGTGGCCTGGCGCGACCGCCTCGATCTCGGCGATCCGTTCCGGCCATTCGTGGATCGGCCAGAGATTCCAGTCGAGCGGGAAGCCGTGCACGGCGACCACGTCCACTTGGTCGAGCACGCCCTGCGCCTCGAGCCTGCGGATGAAGAACGGGTCGATGGGCGAAATGCCGCCAAGCACGCGGCGCACCGCGGGATTGGCCGAAGCGATCGCCTTCCCCGCCGCGATCGCCATGCGCGAGAAGATCGACCATTCCGGGTCGAGCTCCGGATCCCAATGCGACTTGTTGTTGGGCTCGTTCCAGATCATGGCCGCTTCGATCATGCGTCGTCCTTTCGCGCGGGATAGACCGGGCCGGCCCCGCGCTCGGCATAAGGCCGCTTCGTCCGCCGGCAGAGATAGACCTCCTCCTCGGCATGCGTCTCGATCGCGAAGCCGGCGGCGCGCAGCATCGCCTCGCTGCAGGCCCGGTTCGGCACCCACCAATTGGTCCAGTCGTGCGCATATTCGCGCTCGACGAAGTGGAGCTTGGGATAGGAGCTTTCGAAGAAATGCTCGGTCTCGCCGAACGGGTAATCGGCCGCGACCGGCGCGACCTCGCGCGAGCCGCGCTGCATCGACTGGAAGAGCAGAAGGTCGTCCGCGACATGCGCGTGGATCAGGTCGAGCGCGAGCAGCGGATGGCGCAGATGGTAGAGCACGCCCATGAAGATGACGAGGTCGAACCGCTCGCCGAGCGCCCCGACGTCGTAGACGTCGAGCCTGCGGAATTCGATGTCGGGCACATCCAGCACCTCGGCCGCCAGCCGGGCCTGGGCGAGATAACGCTCGTCGGGATCGATCGCGAGCACTCGCCCGGCGCGGCGTCGTTTCATCTCGAGCGCGTAGAAGCCGGCATTGCAGCCGATGTCGAGCACGGACCGTCCTTCGAGGTCGGCTGGCAGCGCATCGGCGAAGCGGGCGAACTTGGCCGCCGGATAGTCGCCGAGGAAGTGGTCCGGCGCGGTGCGGATGCCGCCAAGGTCCATATTGTGGAACCAGGGGGCGAGCGCCTCGATGCGGGCGCGCAAGGCAGGATCGGCGGCCGGCGCGATCCGGCGTTCCGCGAGCGTCACCGGCGCGGCCTTTCGGCCGTTGCGTCGCATCTCCCGGCTATGCTCGGCGGCATCTCGCGCCTCCTTCATCCTGTCCCGCCGCCACACGCGCAGCTCCGCGCGGATCGAACCAGACACGGAACGATCCCGAGACCGAGCCAAACACATCGAGGTAAGTAGCAGTTCCCAAATCGTCAGCTAAGTAGCTGTGGAAACAAGTAAATCTATAATAGTGATCCAGGTTATGGAGATATCGTCCGCGTCCTGCCGCGGCGCAGGAACAAGGCACTTTCTCTGCGGTTCACGCGCGATGCTCAGCTGGCTCACCGAGACGCTCGCGGTCGGCGGCCGCTTTCCGGTCGAGCAGGTCGCGGAGCTGGCCGGCCCTCTCGGCATGCGTGCCATCGTCGACCTGAGGGCCGAATGCTGCGACGACGTCGCTTTGCTTTCCAGCCATGGCCTCGCCTTCCTGCATCTGCCGACGCCCGACCTGGAACCGGTCAGCCCGGCCATGCTCCTCGAGGGCGTGGCTTTCGCAACCGGGCATCTCGCGCGCGGCGAGCGGGTCCTCATCCATTGCGAATATGGAATCGGCCGCTCGGCCTTGCTTGCGCTCTGCATCCTGGTCGATCGCGGGCTGCCGCCGTTCGATGCGCTCCGGCTCGCCAAGCGCCGCCGCTCGATCATCTCGCCCAATGCGGTACAGTACCGGGCCTGGGCGCAATGGCTGGACCGGCGCGGCGAGCGCGCGCCGGACTTCGACACGTTCGCCGCCATCGCCTACGCCCGCGCCGTCTGACTCCTCATGCTCGTCTATGGCGACCGCAGCGAGACGCGTGCTCCGCGACCATGTCTCGACGAGCTGGCCGGGCGCCTGGCCGGAGTCGCGGCGCTGCCGCCGGGGCTCGGCCGCCACTCCGCCCTGGTCGGCGCGCTGATCCTTGCCGGTCGGCTCGCGCAGAGCGTGGCCGACGCGGATTTCGCCGCCGCGCGCGCCGACCATGAGGGGGAGGCGAGCGCCGCGCTCGGCATGCTGGTGCAAAGCCTGGCCGAATCCGTCCTCCGCTCCTGGGAAAGCGGCTTCGCGGCCGCGCCCCTGCCGGAGATTCCGCGGCCCCGCGGCCTGCCGCCGGCCGCGGACATGCGATTGCCCGAGGGCTACGCCTTCTACGCCGTCTATCCCGAGGCCTTCGCCGAGGCAGCGCGCCGGCTGCGGCTGGCCGGACCGCCGCGGGTGATCGGCATTCGCAGCATCGGCACGAGCCTGGCCGCCATAGTCGCCGCCGCGCTCGGTGCGCCGTCGCCGGCGACGTTGCGGCCGTTCGGCGACCCGTTCGACCGGCAGGTCGCGCTCGCGCCCGCGCTCGCCGCCGATTTGCTCGCGCTGCCCGACGCCCATTATGTGATCGTCGATGAGGGGCCGGGCCTCTCGGGCAGCTCGTTCGGCGCGGTCGCCGCCTGGCTGGAGGGGAGGGGGGTGCCCGCCGAGCGGATCGCCTTCGTCACCAGCCATGACGGACCGCCCGGGCCGCAGGCGAGCCGGGCCAACCGCGAGCGCTGGCAGCGCACCCAGCGCGTCGCCGGCGAGTTCGGCGAGCGCCTGCCGCGTCTCGTCGCCGCATGGGCCGCCGATCTGCTGGGCCCTCTCGACGGACCTCTCGCCGATCTCTCTGGCGGCGCCTGGCGATGCCTTCATTGTGCGGACGAGTCCCTATGGCCCGCTGCTTGCGCCGCGCAGGAGCGGCGCAAGCTCCTCGCCCGGGCGCGCGGACGCACCTGGCTGATCAAGTTCGCCGGGCTCGGCGCGATCGCCACGCACAAGCTGGCCCGCGCCCGCGCGCTGCACGCGGCCGGCTTCGCGCCCGAGCCGCGCGGCCTGATTCACGGCTTCCTCGTCGAACGCTGGCACGGGGAGGCGCGGCTCGGCGGACCGGAGCTGCCGCCGCTCGGCAGGGTGGCGCTTTATCTGGGCGCGCGCGCCCGGCTTTTTCCGGCGACGCCCGGCAGCGGCGCCGGGCTTGCCGAGCTGCTCGAAATGTGCCGCCGCAATATCGGCCTCCATCTCGGCGCCGCGGCCGCGGCGCGGCTGGACCGCTGGGAGCGGCAGCTACCTTCGCTCGCTCCCCGGCCGCGGCTCGTCGAGACCGACAATCGGCTCGATCGCCACGAATGGCTGCGCCTGCCGGACGGGCGCTGGCTGAAGGCCGACGCGCTCGATCATCACCAGGCCCATGATCTGGTCGGCTGTCAGGACCCGGCCTGGGATGTCGCCGGCGCCTGGACCGAGTTCCCTCTGCGCGGGCGAAGGGCGGCGGCCGTCGCCGCTGCCACCGGCGCCGCGGCGGGGCGGCGGATCGATCCGGGGCTGCTCCGCTTCTTCGCGATCGCCTATCCCGCCTTCCGGCTGGGCCAGGCTGTGCTCGCCGCTTCGGGCGAAGCGCCGGCCGAAGCGGCCCGCCTGCGCGCCAAGGCGGAGAGCTATGCCCGCGCGCTCGAGCACCGGCTCCATTCCTCCCGATGAACCGGAAGTCTGAAGTTCGCCCAGATTAGTGATATAGGTCAGCAACTTGGTCCGGAACTGGCGGGGTTCGCGCAGCTTTCTGCGGCAAGGATGCGAACCGAATTTTCCTCGAGCGAGCAAGGCGGCGCCGCGGCCGCGACCATGGTGCGGGGCGTGAGGCCCGAATGGCGGCAGCGCGTCGGCGTGCTGACCTTCCACCGCTGCATCAATTACGGCTCCTATTGGCAGGCGCGCTGCCTCGTCGAAGGGCTGCGCGCCCGCGGCCATGACGCAATGCTGCTCGATCATCGGTCGGCGCGCGTCGACCGGGCCGAATGGCGCTGTGCCTTGCAGCCCTTGCTGCCGGCCCGCGGCCCCTCCTCGGACCGCGCGCTTTATGCGGCCAAGGCCCGCAAGTTCCTCGCCGCGCTTGCGGCCCTGTCGCGCTCGCGGCCTTTCGATCTGGACGCGCCGCACGGGCTGGAGGCCTATGATCTCGTCCTTGTCGGGAGCGACGAGGTCTGGAACCTGCTTCATCCCTGGTATGGGCGCGCGCCGCTCTTCTGGGGCGCCGGCGTGACGGGGCCGCGCCTCGCCGCTTATGGCGCGAGCTTCGGCACCTATGACGCGCAGCACGGTCTCGACGCCGAGCGCGGCTTATGGCTCCGCCGGTTCGATGCGATCTCGGTGCGCGACGCCAATTCCCGGGCGCTGGCGCGCGACGCCACCGGACGGGAGCCGGCGCTCGTGCTCGATCCCTGCCTCGCCTTCCCGCCGCAGATCCGGCTGCCGGATGTGGGCGAGCCTTATCTCCTGGTCTACGGCCACAGCTTCCCCAATTGGTTCGTCCATGCGGTGCGGCGCGTGCGCGAGCGGGGCTGGCGCCTGTACAGCGCCGGCTATCGCAACGACTGGGCGGACGCGCAGCATCTCGACGCCGGGCCGCTCGAGTTCGCCCGGCTGGTAGCCGGCGCGGCGGCGGTCGCGACCAATTTCTTCCACGGCTGCGTCTTCGCCTTGCTGCACCGAAAGCCGTTCGTCTGCGCCGGCTCCTTCTACCGCGCCAACAAGCTGCAGAGCCTTGCCGAACAGGTCGGCACCGAGGCGCGGCTGCTGTCGGAAGATAGGGCCGACGCAGCGGCGGAGCTGCTGCGCGCGCCGCTCGAGCCTGAAGTGAGCGAGCGGATCGCCGCGCTCCGGGCGCAGTCGCTCCTTTTCCTCGATCATGTCCTCGCCTGAACGCGCGCAGATCGTGGCCGCCGGGCTCTGCATCGGTTGCGGCGCCTGCGCCGTGCCCGGTGCCATGACCTGGGATCGCAACGGACATTTGAAGCCGCGTGGGGACGCAGCGCCGCCGGGGGCCGGTTTCGCGCGGATCTGTCCCTTCTCGTCCGCGGCAGAGAATGAGGACGCGCTCGCCGCGCGGCTGTTCGCCGGCGCCGCCGAACGCGATCGGCGCATCGGCCGGTTCGAAGCAGCCTATGTCGGCCATGCCGAGCCGGCCTTCCGGGCGGCGGGCAGCTCGGGGGGCATGGTGAGCTGGGTCGCCGCGGCCCTGCTGGAGCAGGGGCTGGTCGACGGGGTTGCTCATGTCGCGCCGACCGACCCGGAGAGCGGCCGCTTCTTCGCCTACCGCATCTCCCGCGACGTCGCCCAGCTCCGCCGGGGCGCAAAGTCGCGCTATTATCCGGTCGAGCTCTCTGAGGTGCTCGCCGAGATCAGGCAGGTGCCCGGCCGTTACGCGGTGGCCGGCGTGCCCTGCTTCATCAAGGCGGTGCAATTGCGCCGTGCCGCCGATCCGCTCCTGGCCGACCGGATCTCCTTCACCCTCGGCCTGTTCTGCGGCCATGCGAAGAGCGCGTTGCTGGTGGAGAGCTTCGCCGCGCAGCTCGGCGTCGGCATCGGCGAGGTCGCCGCCTTGGACTACCGCCGCAAGGACGAAAGCCGCCCGGCCAATTGGTACCGGACCGAGCTGGTCCTCAAGGACGGCACAAAACGGGCGCAGGATTGGTGGCATCTGGCGGACGGCGACTGGGGCGCCGGCTTCTTCCAGAATCCTGCCTGCGACTTCTGCGACGACGTCGTCTCCGAGACCGCCGACATCTCGTTCGGCGACGCCTGGCTCGAGCCTTATGCGTCGGACGGGCGCGGCACCAATGTCGTGATCGTGCGCACGCCGGCGCTGCACGACCTGCTCCGGGCCGGTATGGCGGGTGGGCAGCTGCAGCTGGCGCCGGTCGACGCCGATTTCGTCGCAGCGACCCAGGCCGCCGGCCTCCGGCACCGGCGCGAGGGCCTCGGCTGGCGGCTGGCGCGGCGGCGCGGGCCGAGGCCGGTCAAACGGGTGGCGCCGCAAGGCCGGCTGCCGCTGCGCCGGCGCCTCGTCTACCGGATGCGCCAGGCGATCATGCGTTGGAGTCCGCGGATGCTGCGCCTCGCCCGCGCTGAGGCCCGGCCGGACGTCTATGCGGGCTGGGCGCGGACAATGCTCGGTCTCTATCGGGCGCTGGCCTATTCGACCGGGACGATGGGCCGCCTGCTCGACCGGCT